>NZ_JCAKNE010000026.1:0-75241 GCF_059515965.1 Propioniciclava sp. LT432
CAATGCCGTTAAGTTAGCCGCTGGCACTGCTTCGCGGGTGAGTGGTCTTTGAGGATGCTTGCGGCATTTTTCGAGATTTGTTGGTGTGGTCTGCGGAGGTTTGTGCGACTCGCGGGATTATGTTCGTGACGCTCCGGGGTGATTCTTCTAGTGTGGGGCTATGAACGAATCCGTTTCGCGGAAATTCACGGATCATCTTCCTGTGGGCGTGTTGGCGGAGTGTATTCCGCGGGACGAGGTCGAGACGGCAATTGATCTGGCTAATCGGCGGGAGCAACGTTCGCGTCTCCTTCCGGCCCGAGTCGTGGTCTACTACGTGATCGCGTTGGGACTGTTCTTCGGGGAGAGCTATGACGAAGTCATGCGAAGGCTCGTCAACGGTCTGAGATTCATCGGTGGATGGTTATCCAGTTGGCATGTTCCCACGCCCAGTGCAATCACGCAGGCCCGGGCCCGCCTGGGTGAAGAACCCATGAAGTTACTTTTCGAGCGTGTTGCCCAGCCTTTGGCTTCCTCAGCGACGCCGTCGGCGTGGTTCCACGGGCAACGCGTGATGGCTATTGATGGAGTGGTGCTGGACGCTCCTGAGTCGCCGGGCAACGCCGCCACGTTCGGCTATAGCGTGGGAGGACGTGGGGCCAGCGTGTTCCCGCGCGTGCAGGTGGTAGCGGTTGCCGAGTGTGGGACTCACGCCATTACGCACGCGGTGATCGGTGACCTCGGCTCCAGCGAACGGCCGCTGGCTGAGCGGCTGGTCGGCCGGCTAGAGCAAGGAACGCTCCTGCTTGCCGATCGTGGCTTCTACTCGTACAAGATCTGGGAATTGCTGATCGCGGGCAAGGTGGACGCCGCGTTTCGTGTCGCGAGCACCCTGAACCTTCCCCCCATCACCGAATACCCCGACGGATCGTATCTGTCCGTCCTTTTGGCGCCCGCACGTCAAAGCGCAGTGAGGCAATCCTCCCGCGTCCATGGGCGCGATAACAAGCGGGCCGAGCATCAGTGGCTACTCGATAACGGTACCGCTTGCCGGGTCGTCGAATACACAATCGAGGGGTCTTCGGCGACGTACCGCATTATCACCACTCTCTTGGACCACGACCGCTATCCCGCCGATGAAATCGCCGCCCTCTATCACGAACGTTGGGAAATCGAGAACGTCTTTGATGAGATCGAGGTCCACCAGATCGCGCATGGCCGGGTCCTACGGTCTCGCTCACCCGAACTTGTCAAACAAGAGATCTGGGGACTCCTCCTGGCGCACTACGCGATCCGAAAACTTGTGCATAACGCTTCCGACCTCGCCGAGATCGACCCCGACCGATTATCGTTCGTTCGCGCTCTCAGAATCATCCGACGCCACATTTCCAGCGGCGCGGAACTTTCCCCCCTCGATCCTGAATGAAATAGTCGACGAACTCGTAACGCACCCGAATCCTCCCCGACGACACAGGAGCTACCCGCGGGTCGTCAAGCGACACTTCGCCGCCTACCACAACACAAAACGTGCACAACACCGCGGAATAAAGCAGGAACACCTACCACGAATCCACACTCGCCAGCCCCAGCTAACTTAACGGCATTGCACCACATCGTGCCGTGGTGGAACCGCGGAGCCACGTCGCTCGCCAATCTCGTGCTCCTGTGCCCGCACCATCACGCGCTGGTCGAGCCACCGAGGATCTGGAGCGGTCCCCCACCGGACCGATGGCAGGTGCGCCTCAACTCACGGGGTCATCCGGAGTTCGTGCCGCCCCGCGCGATCGACCCGGATCAGGTGCCGCGCCCAAGCAAGCGCGGATTGGCGGCTCGATCGTGACCGGCCAGTCGGGCGCGGTGCGGCCCCACGAGTCCGTTGCCGGAGCCGGCCCAGTTCCACCTCGTCTAGCCGGTGCCGGCCAGGCGGAACCGCCACGCTTGTGTCGCGTAGGTCTGGACGACCTCGAGTGCGCCCAATTGGGCGAGGAGTTCCCGCCAGCGACCAAGCCTCCGAGCCTGCTCGGCCTCGTCCGCCACCAGGAACGGCGAGTGCGTGGTGTACAGGAGCAAGTGGTCGGCTGCGGGGACTGTCCCAGACCACGTGGTCGTGAAGACCTCGAGCGGGCCGAAGGGTGGGCGGGCATGATCGTCCTCGGTCACGAGGTCGATGCCGACACGGGATTCGGGGTCGTCCTGTCCGTACTGGACGGCATGGAACTCCGCCTCCCAGCCCGGGGAAACCACGCGCTGGTTCCAGACCATGGCAAGGGTGCCGCCCGGCCGCAGGATGCGGGCAGCCTCGGCCGAGGCGACCTCAGGATCCATCCAGTGCCAGGCCTGACCGACGACGATGGCGTCCACGCTGGCGTTCTGCAGCGACGTGTCCTCGGCCGTGCCCACCACCAAGCGCACCTCCGGGTGGCGTCGCCGGAGCACATCCAGCATCGACGAGGAGGGATCGACCGCGACCACGTCCAGCCCGCGGGCGACGAGCGAGTCGGTCAGCAGGCCGGTCCCCGCCCCGAGGTCGAGCACGGTGCGGGCACGGGGGGGAGCATCCAGTCGACGACGTCGTCCGGGTAGCCAGGTCGCAGGCGGTGGTACTCCTCGCCGGTGGCCTTGAAGGCTGCCGCGCGCCGCCGCTTGTTCTCGGAGGGGCCATCATGCTCGGTCATCGGTGGGTCCGTCCTGCGTGGCTGTCCTGCGCGACTGTCCTGCAGGTCTCCTGCGAGGCTGTCCTGCAGATCTCCTGCTTGGCTGTGTTGCGAGCCTGGACGCGGGTTCGGCGACCACGGCTGAGGGCCGCACCTGCGCCATCACTCGTGCGGCTGGGTCTCCACCCACGCGGCGAGTTCGGTACGCGGGCCGGTGAAGAACGGCGTCTCCTCGCGGACGTGGAGGCGGGCCTCGACCTCGCGTTGGGCCCGCATGGCGTCCGTGAGGCGATGGAGCTCATCGGCCTCGAACGCCAGGAGCCACTCGTAGTCGCCCAGCGCGAACGCGGCGGTGGTGGAGCCGAGCACGTCCGGGAAGTCCTTGGCGGCCATGCCATGGGTGCGCAGCATGTGGGAACGCTTGGCGGAGTCCATGTAGTACCACTCGTAGCTGCGCACGAACGGGTAGACCGTCAGCCACGGGCGGGGGGCGATCCCCGAGAAGCAGGCGGGCGTGTGCGCGTTGTTGAACTCAGCCGGACGATGCACACCCACGTTGCTCCAGCGCGGCTCGAGCACCTCGCCGAGCGTCGAGCGGCGGATGGCGTGGTAGGCGGCCTGCAGCTTGGTCGGGTCGTCTGCGAGCAGCCAGACCATGAGGTCGGCGTCGGCGCGGAAACCACTGATGTCGTACCAGCCACGGATCGTCACTCCGGTCGCCTCGACCGCCTCGATGGTCTGACGGGCGTGCTCGGCGCGCTCGGCGGTGTCGGCGGCCATGTATCCCGAGGTGGTGAAGACGGAGTACATGACGTAGTGGGAGCCTGAGTTGACCTCCTCGGGCGAAACATAGGTGTCACGGGGGTCGCCGCTGAACGGCGCGCCGGGGGTCTTGCCGTGGTGTGCCTCGGTCATGGGTGCTCCTTGAATCGTGCGGTCGGTGGATCGTGGGTCGGTCGTGGAAGCGGCATCGGGTCGGTCACGGACGGCAGCGGGTCGGTCTGGTCGGGCAGTGGGTCAGCTGGCTCGGGTCGTCTGGCTCGGGCTGCCCCAGTCGGTCACCCGCGAAGGTCAGGCAGGGGCTCCGCACGCGGCCGGACGTGGGGGCCCACCGGGACGGCCCGAGCCGCAGCAGGTGGCCGAGCACGTCCGCAGCCCACCCAGCGTGGACGCAGAGGGGTCGGCGCCCACCCCCAGAAGGGACGTGCCCGGAACGGACGCGCTCGAAGAGGACGCGGCCGGAACGGACGTGCCAGGAAGGGCCGTGCCCGGAACGGAACCACTGCGAGCGGAAGCGCGCACAATGGCGTCCGCGAGCATCGTCACGAACGCCGGGTGGACGCCGACCGTTGCGGCCCGCACGTACCCCAGGTCGAGCTCGGCGGCGGTCTGGCGCGCTTGCGTGTCGAGGTCGTAGACGACCTCCATGTGGTCGTTGATGAACCCGAACGGCACGGTGACGACGTTCCGGACGCCGGCCTCGGCCAGTTCGGCCATGCGGTCGTTGACGTCGGGCTCCAGCCACGGGATGTGGGGGGCGCCCGAACGCGAGCAGTAGTCGATCTCCCACTCCCCGTCCGCGAGCCCGGCCCCGGCGGCCACGGCCTCGGCGACACGGCGGTGCTGGACGGAGTAGGTGTTCTCACGGAGTCCGTCGGGCGACTCGGGGCCCGACGCGGCGTCCATCGCCAGCGGGATCGAGTGGGTCACGAACAGCACCCGGGCGCCGGGCAGCTCGGCCAGGGCGGCGCGCACGGCGTCCACGTTGGCGGTGACGAAGCCGTCCGTTTCGGCGAAGGGGCCGATCTTGGTGAACTCCATGCCGGCCGCGGCGTCGCCGACCACATCGATGGCAGCGGCCAGGTCCTCGCGGTACTGGCGGCACCCGGAGTACGACGAGTAGGCCGCAGTGGCCAGCACGAGCACACGCCCGGCGCCCGATGCGGCGAGTTCGGTGAGGGTCTCGCGGACGTAGGGCGTCCAATTGCGGTTGCCGATCACGATCGGCACCTCCACCCCGCGTTCGGACAGGGCGGCGCGGAGGGCGTCCACCAGTTCGGCGTTGCGCTCGTTGATCGGCGACTTGCCGCCGAACAACTGATAGTGGCCCGAGACCTCCACGAGGCGCTCGTCGGGGATGCCGCGCCCGCGCGTGGCGTTGCGCATGAACGGCAGCACGTCCTCGGGCCCGCGTGGCCCGCCGTAGGACAGGACGAAGATGGCGTCGAAGCCGAACCCGTGGGTGTCGCTCACATGGCCTCCAAACGTGGACGGTCACCGAGGTCGGACAGCTTCAGGCCGGTGATCGGACAGGTGTCGCAGTCGAGGTGGTCCGGCGGGACGAGGGAGTTCTGGTGCTCGAGGTCGGCCAGGACCTCGCCGCCCGTCAGGTGCCCATGGACGGTCTCCAGGTTGCCCAGCACGGGCCTGACCTCGGGTTCGATGCCCCACAGCTCAGCCAGGGCGGTGAGGTACTCGTCGGAACGCCCCTCATTGGCGGCCTTGCGGGCCCGCACGCTGGGCACGTGCACCAACCGGGCAGCCAGGCGACGCAGGGCGTGCGCGGCCTCCTCGCTCGACACCGGTCGCCCCTGCGGGAGACGCGCCACCTCGTCGTTGACCATCTCGTTCACGGTGTCGCGCAGGGCGACCACAGCCGGATCCATCTCACGTCCCTTCAGGCGACCGACCAGGTCCCGGACGCCGGCGTCCACCAAGCTACGGGCGCGACGCAACTCCCGGCGGGAGGCATCCGGCACGTGACGCTGGATGGTCGGCAGGTCGAGCAACGAGACCCCGGGCACGCCGGCGACGGCCGGGTCGATGTCACGGGCGACGGCGAGGTCGACGAGCGTCAGCTCACGCCCCCCGCGCCGGGACTGCACGGCCTCAACGTCGTCCCTCGACAGGATGGGTGCCCCCACGCCCCGGCAGGTGACGACGACGTCGGCGTCCACCACGGCGTCCAGCAGGTCGGTGCCCGCCTCGCGCGTGCCCGGATGGGTCTCGGTGAAGGCAGCCGCACGCCCCGAGGCCGACCACACGGCCACGTCGACGACGCCCCGCTGGCCGAGGTCGGCCACGACCGCGCCCGCGTAGGCCCCGGTTCCGACGAGGAGGACGCGGGTGTGCGGCCAGTCCCGACGCAGCAGGTCGAGGCCCACGGAGACGACGGACCGTCCGGTCGCGGCGAGCCGGGTCAGGTGGGAGACCTTGCGGGAGGTCCTCAGCGCCTGCTCGATGGTCTCGGTGAGCAGGCCGGTGGCCAGCCCGTCCTCATGGGCCCGCTTCAGCGCGCGGCGCAACTGGCCGGCGATCTCGCGCTCGCCCACGACCATCGAATCGAGGCCGGCGCCGACATCGAACAGGTGCTGCAGGGCGTCGGCGTCCTCGCGGATGGTCATCGGGGTGGACCCCAGCTCCGAACCCACGACCTCCGCGACGTGGTGCGTGGGCGCGTCGGCGTCGACATAGACCTCGACGCGGTTGCACGTGGCCAGCACGACTGCGCCGCGCACGGCGTCCGATGCCGCGACGACACGTTGGCCCAGACCGGGCACCGCCTCCGTGGCGGTTTCCACGGCACCGAGCCCATGCTCGGCGTGGTGGATGGAGATCAAGTGCAACGCCATGAGAAGGCCATTGAACCACTGAGTCGCAGCTGTGCCGAATCGAACAGCTCCACAGGCGGTCCCCTGATGACGCCTATGATCGGCCCCGTGACCCAGAGCCCGACACCACCGTTGCTGCGCGCCCTGAACGGCGATCGACCCGAGACCAACCCCGTCTGGTTCATGCGCCAGGCCGGACGCTCCCTCCCCGAGTACCGGGACCTGCGCCGAGGAACGGGCATGCTCGAGTCCTGCCTGATCCCCTCGATGGCCGCCGAGATCACCCTGCAGCCCGTCCGCCGCCACCGGGTCGACGCCGCGATCTTCTTCAGCGACATCATGATCCCGCTCAAGCTGGCGGGGGTGGACGTGGACATCGTCCCGAACGTCGGCCCGGTGATCGCCGAGCCCATCCGCACCGGTTCCGACGTCGACCGCCTCGTCCGGCACGAACTGGGCGACACCTCGATGATCACCGAGGCCATGGGGATCATCACCGACGAACTGGCCACCACGCCGTCCGGCGACGCGTCCTGGACGCCGCTGATCGGCTTCGCCGGGGCCCCGTTCACGCTCGCGGCGTACCTCGTCGAAGGACGCCCGAGCCGTGACCACCTCGCCGCCCGCTCCCTGATGCTGCGCGACCCGGATGCCTGGGCGAAGCTCATGGAATGGTGCGCCGACCTGTCCGGTGCGTTCCTCACCGTCCAGGTGGACGCCGGCGCCTCGGCCGTCCAACTGTTCGACTCCTGGGCCGGCTCGCTGCCGCTGGCGGACTACGCCGCGTCGGTCGCCCCGTGGTCCCGCCGCGCGCTGGCGGCCGTCGAGGGACGCGTGCCGCGCCTCCACTTCGGCACCGGCACGGGTCACCTGCTCGAGGAGATGTCAAAGGGCACGGACGCCGTGGGCATCGACTACCGCACGCCGCTGGACGAGGCGGCCGCCCGCCTGCCGGGCATCCCCCTGCAGGGGAACATCGACCCCGCCCGCCTGCTGGCCGGCTGGGAGGCGCTCGAGACCCACACCCGTGACGTCCTCGCCCGGGGCCGCGCCGCGCACACCCACGTCGTCAACCTCGGCCACGGCGTCCCGCCGGAGACGGATCCCGCGATCCTCACCCGCCTCGTCGAGCTGATCCACCAGCCATGAGCGACGTTCCCTCGGTCGTCGTCGGCGGCGGCATGGCCGGCCTTCAGGCCGCGCACACCCTCGCCAAGGCGGGGCACTCCCCGCTCCTGCTGGAGTCCCGCGGCACCTGCGGCGGCCTGGTGTTCGGCGCCCCGATCGGCGGGGTGTGGGTCGACCTCGGTGCCGAGTCGTACGCGAAGAGGTCGGTCGCGACGGCCGACCTGTGTCGCGAGCTGGGCCTCGAGGTCGTCGATCCGTCCGGGCACGCGTGGCTCTGGTCCCACCGGCCCGCGCCGGGCTCGGACACCCCGGGCCACGCCGTCCGCATCCCCCACGGCGTGCTCGGCATCCCGACCGACCTGGACGACCCCATCGTGGTCGACCTGCTCTCCCCCGAGGGCCTGGAACGCGCACGCGAGGACCTCACCATGGGCCCCGGGCCGGGGGCGGACGCCGCCGACGTGGCGTCGCTCGTCGTGGCCCGTCTCGGCGAGGAGGTCCTCACCCGGCTCGTGGACCCGGTCGCGGGCGGCGTCCACTCGGCGCACCCGTCCCAGCTGTCCGTCGACGTCGTGTCCCCCGGCCTGCGGGAGGCAATGTCCCGCGAGGGTTCGCTGGTCCGGGCGGCCGCCGCGCTGCGCGCCGCGGCCCCTGCGGGCGCGGTCGTGAGCTCGGTGTCCGGCGGCATGTTCACCCTGCCCCGGGCGCTGTCGGCCCGCATCGGCGAACTCGGCGGCACCGTCGCGACCCGCCGCGTCGTCACGGCGATCGAACGCGACGGCGACCGGTGGCGCGTGACCCACCACGCGGCCGGCCGTGCCCCGAACCCGGCTGACCCGCCGGTTCCCGTGGGCGAGCCCGAGGTCGTCACCACCGGCCGCCTCGTGGTCGCGCTCGACGGACGGGCGGCGCTGGACCTGCTCCGCCCCATCGCCGACCTCGCGATCGGCGACTGGGACCTCCCCCGCGGCGCCGACCTCGCGCAGGTCTGCCTCGTCCTGGACGCGCCGCAACTGGACGCCGGACCGCGCGGCTCCGGCCTCCTCGTCACTCCGGACGCCGAGGGTGCCGAGCGTCGTGTCGCCTGCAAGGCCATCACGCACTACTCGATCAAGTGGCCGACCGTCGTCGAGGGCACCGGCAAGCACGTCCTTCGGGTCTCGTACGGCCGCGCCGGCGTCCCGACGCCCGAGCCGACGCTGGCGGACGCCCTCGCGGACGCGTCCGTGCTGCTCGGGATCGACCTCACCGAGGACCAGGTCGCCGGCCACGCGGTGGTCCACTTCCCCAACTCGCTCCCGCCGCAGACCCCAGCCCACCGCGTCCGGGTGGAGAAACTGACACGACGCCTCGAGGACCTGCCCGGCCTCGCCATCACGGGCGCCTGGTTCGCCGGCACCGGCCTGGCAGCCGTGGTCGCGCACGCCTCGCGGGTCGGCGCGGAACTGGGCCCCGACGCAGGCGCCGACGCAGGCGCCGACACCGGCGCGCAGGGCCGCGCGGAGGGCCGGGCGGAGGGGACGGCCTCGTGAAACTCAGGCTGGGAACCCGTGGGTCCGAGCTGGCCCGCACGCAATCCGGGCACGTCGCCGACGCGCTCCGCGCGCTGGGGCACGACGTCGAGCTGGTCGTGATCCGCTCCGAGGGCGACGTCACCTCCGGGTCGTTGCTCGAGGCGGGCGGACTCGGCGTCTTTGCCGCGGCCCTGCGCCTCGCGCTGCTGCGGGGGGACGTCGACCTGGTGGTGCACTCGCTGAAGGACCTGCCCACCGCGCCGGTCGAGGGGTTGACGGTCGCGGCGATCCCCGAGCGGGAGCTGCCGTTCGACGCCCTGTGCGCGCGCGACGGCCTGACGTTAGCCGAACTGCCCTCGCTGGCGCGCGTCGGCACCGGTTCGCCCCGGCGCGCCGCCCAACTGCGCGCGAAGCGGCCCGACCTGACCGTCGTCGAGATCCGCGGCAACGTGGGCACCCGGCTAGCCCGCGTCCACGGCCACGGCTCCACCCCGGGCGACCTCGACGCCGTGGTGCTGGCCCGCGCGGGACTGGCCCGGCTCGGCCGCTTCGACGCCGCCACCGACATCCTCGACCTCCTGCCCGCCCCCGGCCAGGGGGCCCTCGCCGTCGAGTGCCGCACCATCGACGTCGAGCTGCGCGAGGCGCTCCTGGAGATCGACGACCCCGAGACGCGTCTCGCCGTCACGGCCGAGCGCACGGTCCTGGCCGCCCTGGAGGCCGGCTGCGCCGCCCCCGTCGGTGCCCACGCCCGCGTCGCGAACGGGCACCTGGAGTTCACCGCGTCGGTGTTCAACCCCGAGGGCACCGCGGAGGTCACGGTGCGTCGCAGCGTCCCCCTCCCCGTCGACCCGGGCGAACTCGGACTCGAGGTCGCCCGCGAGCTGCTCGAACGGGGTGCCGCGGACATCACGCCGCTCGGCGCGTCCCGGGAGAGCCAGCTGGCGGACTTCCACCACGAGAAGGCCCTCTGGGCGCCCGGCACCGTCGAGGCGCTCGTCGGACGCCGGGTCCTGCTGCCGCGCCCCGAGGGTGCCCTCGCCCAGGAGATCCGCACCGCGGGCGCCGAAGTGGACGCCGTCCCCGTCACGGAGACCCGGCCGTTGCCCTTCGCCCTCCCGGGCCACGTGGACTGGCTCGTGCTGACCTCACCCGTGGGCGTCCGCATGCTCACCGAGGCCGAGGTGGACCTCGCCGACCTGGCCGACCACATCGCCGCCGTCGGACCGTCCACGGCAGCCGCCGTCGCCGCGACCGGGGCGTCCGTCGACGTCGTGCCGACGGGCCGGTCGGACGCCGCCGCCCTGCTCGCCGCGCTGCCGGAAGGTACCGCCTCGGCGCTGCTCGCCGGTTCGGCGCTGGCCAGCCCCGTCCTGGCCGACGGCCTGACCGAACGCGGCTGGGACGTCGAGGTCGTGCACACCTACACGACCGCCCCCGTCGACGACGTCCCGGACATCCGGCCCTGGGCCGAGTACGACGCGGTGGTCGTCACCGCCGGGTCCATCGCCCGCGCGGTCGTCGACCTGCTGGGCCTGCCCGATTCCCACGTCGCCGTGGTCACCCTCGGCGAGCCGAGCGCGGCGGCGTCCGACGCCGTCGGCCTCCACGTGGACGCCGTCGCCACCACCCAGGACGGACCCGGCGTCGTCGACGCCCTCGTCCGCGCGCTCACCGAGGAGAACCGATGATCATCCGTCCCCGCCGCCTGCGTTCCACGCCGGCGATGCGCACCCTCGTCCGCGAGACCCGCGTCTCGCCGGGGCAGTTGGTGCTGCCGGTGTTCGTCCGTGACGGCATCGAGGCCCCCGTGGCGATCGAGTCCATGCCCGGCGTCGTCCAGCACACGCTCGACTCGCTGCGCCGGGAGGCCACCCGGGCCGCGGAGGCCGGGTTGGGCGGCCTGATGTTGTTCGGGGTCCCCGCCACCGCGGACAAGGACGCCACGGGCTCGTGCTGCGAGGACCCCGAGGGCATCCTCAACCAGGGCCTGCGCGCGGTCCGCGAGGAGGTGGGCGAGGCCATCGTCGTCATGGCCGACACATGCCTCGACGAGTTCACCGACCACGGCCACTGCGGCGTCCTGGACGCCCGTGGCCGGGTCGACAACGACGCGACGGTCGAGGCGTACGTCCGGCTCGCCGTGTCCCAGGCGGACGCCGGCGCCCACGTCGTCGGGCCGTCTGGGATGATGGACGGCCAAGTGCTCGCGATCCGCCAGGGGCTGGACGCCGCGGGCCACGACGACGTCGCGATCCTCGCCTACTCGGCGAAGTACGCGTCGGCCTTCTACGGCCCCTTCCGCGAGGCCGTCGGGTCGTCGCTGAAGGGCGATCGCCGGACGTACCAGCAGGACCCCGCCAACCGCCGCGAGGGCCTGCGCGAGGCGATCCTCGACCTGGCCGAGGGCGCCGACATGGTCATGGTGAAGCCGGCGTCGCACTACCTGGACGTGCTGGCCGACGTGGCCGCGGCGTCCGACGTGCCCGTGGCCGCCTACCAGGTGTCCGGCGAGTACGCGATGATCGCGGCGGCCACCGAGCGCGGCTGGATCGACCGGGACGCCGCCGCCGCCGAGTCGGTGACCTCGATCGTCCGGGCCGGCGCCGACATCGTCCTGACCTACTTCGCCCTGGACCTCGCGCCCCACCGCTGAGCGCGGAGTTGCACCACGGTCCGGACCGGAGTGTGATTTCGCGGCCCCGGCAAGTGCCAGGTCCGCTACCCTCCACGCAGGTCCCAGACCTCCTGGGGGCCGTCCCCGGGGAGTGACATGACAGACCAGACGTGGCAGATCATCTCGATGTCGATCTACCTGATCGCGATGGTGGTGATCGGCTTCGTGGCCGAGCGCCGCACCAAGGACCTCGACGACTACATGCTCGGAGGGCGCGGCCTGAGCCCCTTCGTCTCGGCGCTGTCGGCCGGCGCGGCAGACATGTCGGGATGGCTGTTGATGGGCCTGCCGGGCGCCCTCTACGTCAACGGTCTCGTGGAGGCCTGGATCGCGATCGGCCTGACCATCGGCGCCTGGCTGAACTGGAAGTTCGTCGCCCCGCGCCTGCGCACCTACACCGAGGTGTCGAGCGACTCGATCACCATCCCGTCCTTCCTCGACTCGCGCCTCAAGGACGGCTCCCACGTCCTGCGCCTGGTCTCAGGGACGCTCATCCTGGTCTTCTTCACGCTGTACGTGAGCTCCGGCATGGTCGCGGGCGGCACCTTCTTCGAGGAGTCGTTCGGCGTCCCCTACCTCACCGGCATGCTGTTCATCGCCGGCGTCACCGTCCTGTACACCCTCGTGGGCGGCTTCCTCGCGGTGTCGTGGACCGACGTGGTCCAGGGCCTGATGATGGTGCTGGCGCTCGTCATCCTGCCGGTCGTCGGCATCTGGACCCTCGGTGGGCCCGTCGCCCTGGTCGAGCAGGTCAACGCCGTCGACCCGCTGTTGCTGACCTGGTTCGAGGGCGGCACCGCCATCGGCATCATCTCGGCGCTGGCCTGGGGCCTGGGCTACGTCGGCATGCCGCACATCATCGTGCGCTTCATGGCGCTCACTTCTGCGTCCGAGGCCACGAAGGGCCGCCGCATCGGCATCAGCTGGATGGTCGTCAGCACCCTGGGCGCCTCGCTCACCGCGCTGGTCGGTGTCGCCATCTACCAGCAGGACGAGACCCAGCTCGGCAACCCCGAGGGTGTGTTCATCGCCTTGGGCAAGCTCCTGTTCCACCCCATGGTCGCCGGGTTCATGCTCGCCGCCATCCTGGCCGCCATCATGTCGACCATCTCGTCGCAGCTGCTCGTGACCTCCTCGGCCCTGGTCGAGGACATCTACCGTGCCTTCTTCCGCCGCCAGATCTCACCGCGCGGCGGGGTGTGGCTCGGCCGTACCGGCGTCCTCATCGTGGCCCTGGTGGCGGCCCTGCTCGCGGTGCAGCGCAACGACACGATCCTCGGGCTGGTGTCCTTCGCGTGGGCCGGCTTCGGGGCCGGCTTCGGCCCGACGGTGCTGCTCTCGCTGTACTGGCGCAAGCTCACCACTGCGGGCGCGGCCGCCGGCATGGTCGTGGGTGCCGCCACCGTCTTCGTGTGGAAGCTCGTGCTGAACCCCCTGGGCGGCATCTTCGACGTGTACGAGATCCTGCCGGCGTTCCTGTTGAACCTGGGCGTGGCCTTCGTCGTCTCCCTCGCCACCTACAAGCCGAACCCGCAGATCGACGCCGAGTTCGACACCGCCGTGGCGATGGCCAAGCAGCAGGAGAAGGTCCCCGAGCGCGCCTGAGGGGCCCGACCGCACGCTGGTCGCGTGGGAGAATGACACACACGAACCCGATCGAGAGGACACCATGCCCGGCCACATGTCGATGGAAGAGGTCTACCGCCACGCGTGCGCGGTCATCCCGGGCGGTGTGAGCTCGCCGGTGCGGGCGTTCGGCAGCGTCGGCGGGACGCCGGTGTTCCTCAGCGCCGCGCGCGGACCGCACGTCGTCGACATCGACGGACGCGAGTACGTGGACCTGGTGTGTTCGTGGGGCCCGGCCCTGCTGGGGCACGCCCACCCCGAGGTGGTCGCCGCCGTTCAGGAGGCCGCGACGCGTGGCCTGTCGTTCGGCGCCCCCACGACCGCTGAGGTGGAGCTCGCCGAGTTGATCCGCGGGCGTGTGCCGTTCGCGGAGAAGGTGCGCTTCGTGTCCACGGGCACGGAGGCGACCATGACGGCCATCCGGGTGGCGCGGGGCGCGACCGGGCGCGACGTCATCGTGAAGTTCGCCGGCTGCTACCACGGTCACTCGGACGCGCTGCTGGCCGCGGCCGGCTCCGGGGTGGCCACCCAGGGCATGCCCGGTTCCGCCGGGGTCACCCGGGCCGCGGCGGCCGACACGATCGTGGTCGACTACAACGACGTGGACGCCCTCGAGGCGGTCTTCGCCCAGCGGGGCTCCGAGATCGCCTGCGTGATCACCGAGTCGGCCCCCGCCAACATGGGCGTCGTCCCGCCGGCCCCCGGGTTCAACGAGGCCATCCGCCGCCTCACGGCCGCGCACGGCGCCCTGATGATCTGCGACGAGGTCCTCACCGGCTTCCGCGTGACGGCCGCCGGCTACTGGGGCCTCGAGGCCGGGGTGGACTCCCCCTCCTGGACCCCCGACCTCGTCACCTTCGGCAAGGTCGTCGGGGGCGGCATGCCGCTGGCCGCCCTTGCCGGGCCCTCGGGGGTCATGGACCTGCTCGCCCCCGTCGGCCCCGTCTACCAGGCCGGCACCCTCTCGGGGAACCCGCTCGCCACGGCCGCCGGCATCAAGACCCTCCAGCTCGCGGACGCCGGGGTCTATGCCCACGTCGACCGCGCCTCCGCCCAGCTGCAGGAGGCTGTCTCCGCCGCGCTCGTCGCGGAGGGGGTGGCGCACCGCGTTCAGACTGCCGGCAACCTCTTCAGCGTCTTCTTCGGCACGGAGGCGGCCGAGCGGGGGGTCTCGAACTACGACGAGGCCAAGGCGCAGGACGTCTTCCGGTTCGCCCCCTTCTTCCACGCCATGTTGGACGCCGGCGTGACGCTCCCGCCGAGCGTGTTCGAGGCCTGGTTCCTCAGCGCCGCCCACGACGACGCGGCGCTGAACCGCATCGCCGAGGCATTGCCCGCCGCAGCCCGTGCCGCGGCTCGTGCTGGGGCTCCTGCCGTGGCAACAACCACGGCCTGACGGCCGGGCAATTTGGCGGAGTACATACCCCCGGGGGTATATTCCTGATCATGCGAGTCATCATCATCGGTGGCGTGGCCGGCGGCATGAGCGCCGCGACCCGCCTGCGGCGGCTGGACGAGGCCGCCGAGATCATCGTCCTCGAGCGATCCGGCTACGTGTCGTTCGCCAACTGTGGACTTCCCTACCACGTCGGCGGCGTCATCGAGAAGCGCTCGTCGCTGCTTCTGCAGACCCCCGAGTCACTCGCGGCGCGCTTCCGCCTCGACGTGCGCGTCGCGACGGAGGCGACGGAGATCGACCGCGCGGCGAAGATCGTCCGGACGCGCAACGTCGTGACCGGCGCCACCGAGGACCTTCCCTACGACAAGGTGATCCTTTCTCCGGGCGCCCGCCCGGTGCGCCCGCCGATCCCTGGCATCGAGCGCGCCCTGAGCCTGCGCGACATCGAGGACACGGACGCGATGGTCGCCGCCGTCGAGGACGCCGCGACCAAGGCCCTGAACGCCGAGGGCTTCATCGGCCCCGAGGACTCTGACATCCTCGCCGACAATCCCGACACCGCGGCCACCGCCGTGGTCATCGGTGGTGGCTTCATCGGCATCGAGGTCGCCGAGAACCTGGTGCACAAGGGCCTGGACGTCACGCTGGTCGAGGCCATGCCGCAGGTCATGACGCCCCTCGACCCCGAGATGGCCGCGCCGATCCACGACGCGATCCGCGCCGCGGGCATCGACCTGCGGCTGGGCTCCGGCGTGACCACCATCGGCGACACCTCTGTCACGCTGGCCGACGGCTCCGAGATCCCCGCCGACGTCGTGGTCGCCGCCATCGGCGTCCGCCCCGACACGACGCTGGCCGCCGCGGCGGGCTTGAAGGTCGGCACGCGCGGCGGCATCGCGGTCGACGACCACCACCGCACGAGTGATCCCGACATCTACGCCGTGGGCGACGCGGCCGAGAAGTTCGACGCCCTCGACGGCGAGGCCACGCTGGTCCCGCTGGCCAACACCGCCAACTTGGCCGGACGCCGCGTGGCGGACCACATCGCCGGCCTGCCGGCGTCGAACCGTCCCGTCCTGGGCACCGCGATCGTCAAGGTGTTCGACCTGACCGTCGCCTCGACCGGCTGGAACGAGAAGCGCCTCGTCGCCGCCGGACGCCCGTACCGCGCGATCCACACCCACCCGGCCTCCCACGCCGGCTACTACCCCGGCGCCGAGGGCATGTCCCTCAAGCTGCTGGTCGACCCCGACACGGACGCGATCCTGGGCGCCCAGGGCGTCGGCAAGGAGGGCGTCGACAAGCGCATCGACGTGATCGCCACCGCCCTGACCGGCGGGCTCACGGCGTCCGCGCTGGCCGAGCTCGAGCTGGCCTACGCGCCGCCGTTCGGCTCGGCGAAGGACGCGATCAACATGCTCGGCCACGTCGCCGACAACCTGCGCAGCGGCACCACCCGGTCGATCCAGTGGCACGAGGTGGACGCCGCCGTCGAGGCCGGGGCGACCGTGCTCGACGTCCGCACGCACGGTGAGCACAACTCCGGGTCGATCCCCGGTTCCCTGTTGGTGCCCGTCGACGAGCTGCGCGCGCGCCTCGACGAACTGCCCGAGGGGCTGCTCGTGGTCCACTGCGCCGTCGGCATCCGGGGCCACACGGCCGTCCGGATCCTGGCCCAGGCCGGCCGCGACGCCGTCAACCTCGACGGCGGCTACAAGACGTGGGCCGCCGGGCGGGCGTCGAAGGCCGTGACGGCCTCCTGACCGCCTGACCGCCGGCTCCCATGCCCGCACTGACCGTGCCCGCCCGTCGGCGGGCACGGTCACGTTGCTGTCAGGCTAGGGTCGGACGGGTGAGGACCTCCCTGCTGCTGGTCATCCAGCTCGCCCTGCTCGCCGTGCTCAGCTACGACGCGTGGCAGCGCGTGGCCACCGGCGGCGAGGTCCAGGGCTTCAACCTCGCGGCCCTCATCGGCATCGGCGCCCTGGCCGTGCTGTCCGCGGTGCGGTTGGTGCGCGAGCGGAGGGCAGGTGCCCGAGGGCCCGCCGCAGGGGGCCGAGACCCACGCTGAGCGTCAGCACGCCCCGGTAGTGTGGAGCCACACGAGGGGAGGTGGGCCGGGTGACGACGTTCCTGGTGATCGGTGCCCTCGGGGTCGCGCTGGCCCTCGTCGCGCTCATCGTCGGTGACGTCCTCGACGGCGCCCTGGGCCTGGACGCGCTCGACAACGACCTGTTCTCCATCTCCTCGCTGAGCGCCTTCGTCGGGGCCTTCGGCTTCGGCGGCGCGCTGGGGCTGTCACTGACCGCCCACCTGGTCGTGGCGGTGGCGTCCGGCCTCGCCATCGGCATCCTTGCCGCCTGGGGCGCCATGGCGCTGACCCGCCGGCTCAAGCACGACGACGCCCACACCTTTCGATCCGATTCCCTCGTCGGACTCTCCGCGCGCGTGATCACGGCCATCCCGCCCGGCGGCTTCGGCGAGGTGCGCCTCGTCGCGGGCGGACACGTCCGCAAGTTCAGCGCCCGCGCCGACGTCCCGATCGAGTCCGGCACCGAGGTGTGGGTGTCCGCGGTCGTGTCGCCGACCGCCGTCGAGGTCCGCCCCACCAGCGACTCCCCCGAACTGACTCCCTGACCCCCTGACACCCGATCCCAGACCGAGAGGAACCACCCCATGCCCGACTTCCTGATCGCCCTCGGCGGACTCCTCGTCCTCCTCGTCCTCGTCGGGCTCCTGGTCGCGAGCCGCTACAAGGTCTCCAAGCCGAACGAGGCGTACATCATCACCGGACGCAAGGGCCGCGAGGTCGTCAACCCCGAGACCGGCCTGATGTCGACCGACCTGTCGGGCCAGCGCGTGGTCATGGGCGGCGGCGTGTTCGTGGTGCCGTTCATCCAGCGCCTGCACACCCTCGACCTCAGTTCGCGTCGCATCATGGTGACGATCCGCAACGCGGTGTCGGGTCAGGGCATCAAGCTCAACGTCGACGGTGTGGCGATCGTGAAGGTCGGCGGCAACGAGGACTCCATCCGCGCGGCCGCCCAGCGCTTCCTCGGCCAGCAGGACGAGATCGAGACCTTCACCCAGGAGACCCTCGCGGGCTCGCTGCGTTCGATCGTCGGCTCGTTGACCGTCGAGCAGATCATCCGCGACCGCGCGGCCTTCGCCCAGCGGGTCACGGACGAGTCGGAATCCTCCCTCACCGGGCAGGGACTCGTCCTGGACACCTTCCAGATTCAGGACATCAGCGACGACGGCACCTACCTGTCCGACCTCGGACGGCCCGAGTCGGCCCGCATCGGGCGCCTCGCCGCCATCGCCGAGGCGGAGGCGCGCCGGGAGGCCGAACAGGCGCGCATCGCCGCCGAGGAGCAGATCGCCATCGCCCAGCGGGCTCTGGTGCTGAAGCAGGCCGAGATCCAGTCCGAGACGGACGCCGCCCGCGCCACCGCCGCGGCCGCCGGCCCTCTCGCGCAGGCCGACCGCGACCAGGCCATCCTGCAGGAGCAGGAGAAGGTCGCCGTCGCCCAGGCGGCCCTGAAGGAGCGCCAGCTCGACACCGAGGTCCGCAAGCCGGCCGACGCCGAGCGCTATCGCCTCGAGACCGAGGCAGCCGCGAGGCGCCAGTCGGCGATCCTCGCCGCCGAGGGGAACAAGGCGGCGTCCATCGCCAACGCCGAGGCAGAGGCCGAGAAGGCCCGCCTGATGGGTGAGGGCGAGAAGTCGCGCCGTTCGGCGCTGGCCGAGGCGGAGGCGATCGAGGGCGCCAAGCGCGGTGAGGCCGAGAAGGCCCGTCGTATCGCGGAGGCCGAGGCAGTCCGCGCCGAGGGCGAGTCCCAGGCCGCCGCGGTGCTCGCGGTCGGACAGGCGGAAGCCGAGGCGATGGACAAGCGGGCCGCGGCATTCGCCCACTACAACGAGGCCGCCGTCCTGCAGATGCTGATCGAGGTCCTGCCCACTGTGGCCGAGAAGGTCGCCGCGCCGATGGGCGCCATCGACAAGTTGACGGTCATTTCGACCGACGGTGCCGCCGCCCTGCCCAGGCAGGTGTCGGAGAACCTGATGCAGACGATGCAGCTGGTCAAGGACACCACGGGCTACGACCTCACCTCGGCCCTGGACCGCTTCGCGAAGCGGGAGGCCGCGCCGGCCGGGCCGACGCCGGTGGAGCGTGAACTCCCGTAGCACCGGGAGTGGACGCCGTCAGGCCGCTCGGCTCAGGCGAGCGAGAGGAACAACTTCTCGAGCTTGGCGGCGTCCATCTCGCTGCCCTCGGGATCCAGCATGCACTGGCGCAGCCCGGTCGAGATGGTCAGGAACGCGGCCCGGTCGACCGCCTTGCCGACGGCGGCGAGTTGGGTGACGATGTCCTCGCACGGGCGACCGGCTTCGATCATCGCGATGACGCCGCCCAGTTGCCCTTGGGCACGCTTGAGGCGGATGAGGACCGAGGACATCTGCTCGGAGTCAAGGTGCATTGGGGAACTCCTCTGCGGGTTGGCGCACACCATACCCTACCCGGTATGGGCGACCCGGCCCGCGACGAAGGTCAACAGGCGGCTCGATAGGATGGCACAGCCCACCCCTCGACTCTTCGGGAGCTATCTCCATGGCACAGCGCCCCACTGACCACACTGGCCGCCGCCTCAAGGAACTGACGTCCGAGGTGAGGAAGCTCCGTGGGTGGGCGGCGTCCGACAAATCGGTCGCCGAGCGCCTCGCGGACGCGCTCAACGAGTTGACGGCCCAGCGGCTGGTTGCCCACCAGTTCGTGGCCGCGATCGAGGATGCCCAGGACGCCCTCACCCGCGCCAACAAGCTCGTCTCGGCGCACGGTGCGGTCGGGCCCTTCACCCCGATCGACGACGGCGTCCGGTTCTTCACGGCGACCACCCACCTGGCCGCCACGCAGGTCGGCCTGGGCCAGCCGCAACTCGGCGGCCAGATGGCCCTGGCCCTGCGCGGTTGGGTCGGACTCCTCCCCCACGTGGACATCGTCCCCTACGTCGGCGCCCGCACGGCCACCTGGCTCCTGGTCGCCCAGGCGCGCGCGGCGCTGGCGTCCGGTGACCTCGCGACGGCGAATGCCTTCGCCGATGCCGCCGTGGCGCGCGCCCGCGAGGGTGGTCTGGCCGGAGGTCCGGACGCGCCCGTCCTGGTCGATGCACTGGGCCTCGCCGCCGACGTTCGCTGGATCTCCGGGATCACCCACGACGCCATCGCGCTCTCCCGCGAGGCGGCCGAGGCCGCGTCAGCGGTGGCCGATCCCGTGCTGGGAGCCGCCGCTCGGGTGGCGGCCGCTTGGGCGCTCCGCGTCATGGAGCCGCTGGTCGACACCAGACGCGACCTGGCCGACCGGCTCGTCGGCTCGGGTCGGGCAGAGGACGGACTGACGGAGCGCCGGCGCCTCGCCGCCGAGCTGGAGGGCCTGGTGGGACGCCTCGGCGCCCCGGCTCGGGCCGCTCTCACCCGGACGCTGGCTGACCTGGCCCACGACCTCGTGACCCTTCAGCGCGACGAGGAGGCCTTGGACGCGGCAGGGCGCGCCGCCGAGGCGGCCGGCGCCCTCGCCGCCCAGGAGTCGCGAGCCGGCGAGCACCTCGAAGCACAGTTCGCCGCCGTCACGGTCCTGGCCCGGGTCCTGGCACGGAGAGGCGAGCACGCGGAGGCCGCGGAGGCACTGGCGTCGCTGTTCGACCGGTTCGGATCCCTGAGGCGTCCGGCCGGCCACGAGGCGTCCCTCGCCGAGGCGACCGCAGTGCGCGCCGCCGTGGAGGCCGCCTCCGGTGACCAGTCCGCGGCCGACCAGTCCCTCCGCGAGTTCCGTGCGCTGGTGGACGCCCTGCGCCAGGCAACGCCGGCCGCGGCCCTGTACGTGGACGTCCCGGACGAGGAGTTCGCCCGGGACCGGGCACGCGGCGTGGTGACGCGGTCTCCACGGCCGTCGCCGTCGTGGTCCAGCCTGTCCGACTCGGACGCCCTCGCCGTGGCCACCCGCGCGCCGCTCCAGGTCCCCGCACCTGAACAGCCGGTCGCCGAGGTGGTCGAGCCAGAGCCGGTCAGCGAACCCGAGCCGATCGTCCTACCCGAACCGGTCGTCGAACCCGAGCCGATCGTCCTACCCGAACCGGTCGTCGCACCCGAGCCGATGGTCGAGCCCGAGCCGGTCGTCGAACCCGAGCCGATGGTCGAGCCCGAGCCGGTCGCCGCACCCGAGCCGATGGTCGAGCCCGAGCCCGTCATCGAACCCGAGCCCGTCATCGAACCCGAGCCCGAGCCGATCGTCGAGCCGGAGCCCGTCATCGAACCCGCGGTCCAGACCGTGCGGCCCGAGCCGGTGGTCGAACCGGAGCCCTCTCCCAGCAGCGCAGATCTCGAGCCTGCCCTGGAGCGTTGGCGTACCGCCAAGGCGTCCGGTCAGCGCCGCGACACCCTCGAGGCGGCGTCCGCGGTGGTGGACGTCCTGCGTCCGCTCGTGGCGGCCGACGCACGCACGTGGGGAGCCAGGCTGGTCGCGGCTCTGGAGGAACTGGGCGACGCGAAGTTCCGGTCCGGCGACTGGTGGGGTTCCCGTGCGCCGAAGAAGGAGGCCAAGCAGTTGGCCAAGGAACTGGGGCTCTGACGCCGGGAATCCGCGCGTGGAACAGCAATCCGCGCTCGCTGGAGCGAGCGCGGATTGTCGCGGGACGAGCGGATCGTTCGGCACGCTTCAGTGGGGCCGCCGTTGCGTGGGCCGCCCCGCCGCGCGTGCTCGTGCGCGGCCGGTCAGGCTCGCTTCTTGAGGTCCTTGCGGAGCTCCGGCGGAAGGGCGAAAGTCAGGTTCTCCTCGGTGAGGCGCTCCTCGACGGCGGCCGGGTAGCCCTGCTCCGTGAGGTGGTCGAGCACACCTTGGACGAGGACGTCCGGAACCGAGGCGCCCGAGGTCACACCGACCTTCTCGACACCCACGAGCCAGGCCGGGTCGATCTCGCCGGCATTGTCGACACGGTGGGCGGCCTTGGCGCCGGCTTCCAGGGCGACCTCGACCAGGCGCACCGAGTTCGATGAGTTGCGGGATCCGACGACGATGACGAGGTCGGCGTCCTTGGCGATCTGCTTCACGGCCGACTGCCGGTTCTGGGTGGCGTAGCAGATGTCGTCGGACGGCGGGTCCTGCAGGAGCGGGAACTTCTCGCGGAGCTTCGTCACGGTTTCCCAAGTCTCGTCGACCGAGAGCGTGGTCTGGGAGAGCCAGGCCAGCTGCGAGGGGTCGTCCACCTCGACGTTGGCGACGTCGTCCGGATGCTCGACGAGGATCGTGCGCTCGGGGGCCTCGCCCATGGTCCCCTCGACCTCCTCGTGACCCGCGTGCCCGATGAGCAGGATCTGGCGCCCGTCCGCCGCGAAGCGCTTGGCCTCGTGGTGCACCTTGGTGACCAGCGGGCACGTCGCGTCGATGGTCTTCAACTGGCGCTCGGCCGCCTCGGCGTGCACCGCCGGGGACACCCCGTGGGCGGAGAACACGACCGTGGCACCGGCCGGCACCTCCTCGAGCTCCTCCACGAAGATCGCACCCCGAGCCTCCAGGGTCTCGACCACGTGCTTGTTGTGCACGATCTGCTTGCGCACGTAGACGGGCGGCCCGTACAGGTCGAGAGCCTTCTCGACGGTGACGACGGCCCGGTCCACACCCGCGCAGTACCCACGGGGGGCGGCAACGACAACGCTCTTGGTCATGGGCACCAGTGTAGGTGGCCCGGTCTTGTTGCCACTCCCAGCTTGGGTCTCGAGTATTGATCTCTTAGACTAAAAACATGCAGTTCATCTCACTTTCCCACGAAGTCCTTGCCCACACCATCAACCTCAGCGTGGCCGCCGACGAGCTCGTCATCGCCGAGGAGGAGGCCACCTCCAAGCACGGCCGCTGACCCAGGTCAGCAGCCACCGGCGCGCTGGCCCGGCTTCCTCCCCGAAAGCCCAGCCGCCACCCCCCGGGCCCGCCCCGCGGGCGTAGGCTCGGCCCATGGAGTATCGCCGCCTCGGCCGGCTCGGCCACCAGTCCTCCGTCCTCATCTACGGCGCGGCCTCGCTGGGTGACGTCACCCAGGAGGTTGCGGACGCCTCCATCGCCCAGGCGCTCGACGCCGGGATCAACCACGTGGACGTCGCCGCCAGCTACGGCGATGCCGAGATCCGGCTCGGCGCGATGATGGACGACCTTCGTCCCCGCATCTTCCTGGCGACCAAGACGGGCGACCGGGACGCCGAGTCGGCGTGGGCGTCCATCAATCGGTCCCTCGAACGTCTCAACACCGACCACCTGGACCTCATCCAGCTCCACGAGGTGGGTGCCATCGAGACCCTCGACGCCGTCACCCGGCCGGGCGGGGCGCTGGAGGCGCTGATCAGGGCCCGCGACGAGGGCCTGGTCACCGGTATCGGCATCACCGGCCACTCGCACTCCGCGCCGGCCACGCACCGCGAGGCATTGCGGCGCTTCGCCTTCGACAGCGTCCTGACACCGCTCAACCGGCGCCTGTGGCACGTGCCGGGCTACGCCGACGACTACACGGCGCTGGTGGCCGAGATCCAGGCCCAGGACGTCGCGCTCATGACCATCAAGATGATCGCCAAGCGCAACTGGCCGGGTGAGCGCAGCTTCGCGACCTGGTACGAGCCCTTCACCGAACAGCAGTACATCAACGCGTCGCTGGCCTGGCTGCTCAACGGCCACCCCGAGATCACCGGCCTCGCGACCGCGGGTGAGACCAAGCTGCTCGGTCAGGTCATCCGGGCCGAGAAGGAGCGCGCCGCCATCACCGCCGAGGAGGCGGCCGCGACGCTCGATGCCTTGCCGGCCGAGGAGTACGAGTCGGTCTACAACGAGAAGCAGCCGCTCTGAACGAGGAGCCTCCCCTCAGCGCAACGGCACGAAGTTGAACAGGTCGCCGGTGGGGCGTCGGGTGACGCGCCCGGTGGCGTGCTTCTCGACGACGACCATCTCCTGATCGGCAGGCAGCACCATCCGGCCGCCGGGAGCGAGTTGCTCCACGAGTTCCTTCGGGACGTGACGCCCGTCCGCCGAGACGAGGATGCGGTCGTAGGGGGCGCCCTCGGGCCAGCCCAGCACACCTCGCTCGGCGAGTTCCATCCGCACCCAGCCGAACCGGTCACCGAGGGCGTCGCGCCCCATCTGCACGAGTTCGGGGATGATGTCGACCCCCACCACGGACCCGCCAGGTCCCACGAGCCAGCCGAGCAGGGCGGTCGTCCAACCGGAGCCGCTGCCGACGTCCAGGACGCGCTGTCCGGACCTGACGTCCAGCAGGTCGAGCATGTACCGGACGGTCCACGGCTGGGAATTGGTCGCGCCGTACCCGATCGACAGGGGCGCATCCACGGACGCGTAGGGCCGCTGCCCTGGCGGCAGAAAATCCGCGCGCGGGACTGCTGCGAAGGCGTCGTCGAGCCGAGTGCTCATGTCACATTCTCCCTCGCGCCCGCCCGCTCCGGCAGGGAATGTCGCAGGCGGCCCCTACGCTGGACCCCGTGCCGTTGACCAGTTCGCCCGAACAACCCCAGCCCCTGCGCGAGGTCGTCCGGCTGCTCAAGGGCTGGGTGGAGCGCACGGGCCCGGTGTGGGTCGAGGGGCAGGTGATCCAGCTCAAGCGTCGCAGCGGCAGCAGCATCCACTTCCTCACGCTGCGCGACAAGCTCGCGGACGTGAGCGTCCAGGTCACTGTTTCCACCGCCACGCTGGACGCCGCGGGTCCGATCACGGAGGGCACCCTCGTGGCCGCGCACGTCAAGGCCCAGGTCTATGCCGCGAGCGGGTCGCTCACGTTCGCCTGCAACGACCTTCGGCCGTCCGGTGAGGGGCGGCTGCTGGCTCACCTCGAGCAGCGCAAGCGCGCCCTCCAGGCCGAGGGGCTCTTCAACCCCGACCTCAAGAAGCGCCTGCCCTTCCTGCCGCGCAGCATCGGGCTGGTCACCGCCCAGGGGTCGGCCGCCGAACGCGACGTCGTCGAGAACGTGCGACGGCGCTGGCCGGCCGCGGTCATCCTCCCCCGGTACGCCCTGGTGCAGGGTCCCCAGGCGGTCGAGCAGGTGACGGACGCGCTGCGCTGGCTGGACGGCCGACCCGAGGTCGACGTCATCATCATCGCCCGCGGCGGAGGATCGCTGGAGGACCTGCTGCCCTTCTCGGACGAGGGCCTCGCCCGCGCCGTCTTCGCCTGCCACACGCCCGTGGTGTCCGCGATCGGCCACGAGACCGACACCCCCATCCTCGACCTGGTGGCGGACGTCCGTGCCTCCACCCCGACCGACGCCGCCAAGCTGGTGGTGCCGGACGCCACCGAGCAGGCCGGCATCATCGCGGTCGGCCGTGACCGGCTGCGGGCGGCGATCACCGGTCACCTCCGCCGCCAGCAGGAGGCCCTGGACGCCCTGCGATCCCGCCCCGTGCTCCGTGACCCGTCGGGGGCGATCACCCTGGCATCGGAGCGCGTGGGCGACCTCAGCGACCGGCTGGATCGCGCGGTGCGCCGGGCGATCGAACGGGAGCAGGACCAGGTGCACGCGCACCTCGCCCGGGTCCGGGCGCTGTCGCCTCGCGCCACGCTGCAGCGCGGCTATGCGATCCTCACCACCGACGACGGCCGGACGGTGGCGTCCATCGAGGACGTCGAACCGGACGAGACCATCATCGCCCGCCTCATCGACGGCGACATCGCTGCCGCGGTGATCGACGTCGAACCGCACGAACAGGAGTCCGCATGAGCGACGAGCCCCGCACCCCCGAGAAGGCCCTCTCCTACGAGGAGGCCCGCGACCAACTCGTCGAGGTGGTCCGCCAACTGGAGTCCGGCAGCGTGCCGCTGTCGCGCTCGATGGAGCTGTGGGAGCGCGGCGAGAAGCTGGCGGCGATCTGCCAGCAGTGGTTGGACGGTGCGAAGGCGAAGATCGAGGCCGCGCGGCCCGCCCAGGACTGACGCGGTTCGGGTGCGGTCGGCGTGACTTGTCCGGCATGGACCTCCACGCTAGCTTTTAGTTGACCATTCAACTTTAAGGAGACCGCATGCCGAAGATCGCCATCATCACCGGTTCCACCCGCCAGGGCCGCAAGAGCCTCGAGGTCGCCCAGTGGGTCAAGTCCATCGCTGCCCAGCGTGACGACGCCACCTTCGAGGTCGTCGACGTCGCCGACTTCAACCTGCCCGTGTGGGACGCGCCGATGTCGCCGGCCTGGGGCCCCAGCGAGGACCCGGTCGCCCAGGCGTGGAGCCATAAGGTCGACGAGTTCGACGGGTACGTGTTCGTGGTCGCCGAGTACAACCACTCCCTCACCGGCTCGCTGAAGAACGCGCTGGACTACCTCTACAACGAGCTCGCCAACAAGGCGGCCGGCTTCGTCGGCTACGGCTCCGCCAACGGCGCCCGCGCCATCGAGCACCTCCGGGGCATCCTGTCCGAGCAGCAGGTCGCCCATGTGCGCGCGACCGGCGGCCTCTCGCTGTTCCACGACTTCGAGAACTTCACCACCTTCAAGCCGACCCCGATGGCGGCCCAGTCCGTCGAGGGCATGCTCGACCAGCTGGTCGTGTGGACCAAGGCCATGGCCGCCGTCCGCGCGGGCGAGTTCGCCGCCCAGGATGCCAACGCCTGATCGACTTGGGGACGCAGCGGGCTGTGCCCTAAGCTGGGTCAGCCCTGTCCCCATCGTCTAGCGGCCTAGGACTCCGCCCTTTCAAGGCGGCAGCGCGGGTTCGAATCCCGTTGGGGATGCCATTGGCACGAAGCCCCTGACTCGAAGACACCGAGTCAGGGGCTTTCTCGTGGTCAGGGGCTCTCTCGTGTCGCCGGTGACCACGACGTCACCCCGATTTCACACCTGCCCAACGCCTACGCTATGCTTCTCAAGCTGTCCGAGAGGGCAGCGGCCTTCACAAGAGGCCCCGTAGCGCAGTTGGTTAGCGCGCCGCCCTGTCACGGCGGAGGTCGCGGGTTCGAGTCCCGTCGGGGTCGCTGCTCCATCAGGAGCAAGCCGGCCAGGTAGCTCAGTTGGTACGAGCGTCCGCCTGAAAAGTGGAAGGTCACCGGTTCGACCCCGGTTCTGGCCACCTGAACTCGAAACGCGGATCCCCTGGATCCGCGTTTCGCATTGCCGGGCTGAACGCGACGACGCGTGACCGCGGCGGGGTCCCTGATTACGCTGTCGCAATGAAGCCCTCACGCAGCGAACCCGGACCCGACGCCACAGGTGCGCCGGTGCGCCCGGACGAGACCATCGGCGGCCGGCTCCAGACGATCTGGCAGAGCCCCCCGGGACGAGCCCTGGCGGGGATCATCCGCCGCACCCGGGACTGGGTGGCGGCCGACGTGGTGCTGTCCGTCATGCTGCTCAGCTCGGTGGCGGTGCTCTGGTTCGTGACCTGGGGTTCGGGTCAGCTCTACCAGGGCGTCAAGAGCACCAATGGCCTCGCCGAGTTGGACCAGCCGGTCCTGGACTGGGTGCGCAGCATCCGGACGCCGACCGCCGACGCCGCCATCACCGCCTTCACCAACGTCGGTGGGGCGCCGGCGCAGCCCTGGCTGCTCACCCCGGTCGCCCTGTTCCTGGCGTGGCGTTGGCGCAGTTGGACGCCGCCGATCCTGTGCCTGATCGCCGCGACGGGCGCGGGTGTCCTCACGACGTTCGGCAAGGATCTGGTCGGACGCGCGCGCCCGCCCTTCGAGGCAGCTGTCCCGCCCTACGAGCTCTCCCCCGCCTTCCCCAGCGGCCACACGATCACGGGCGTCGTGGTCGCGGGCATCATCTGCTACCTGCTCGTCCACTGGTTCAGGACCCGCGCCGCGCGCATCGCCTGCGTGGCCGTCGCGGTGGTGTACGCCGTGGCCATGGGACTCTCACGCGTGTACCTGGGCCACCACTGGTTGACCGACGTCGCCGTCGGCTGGCTCGTGGGACTGGGTTGGCTGACCGTGGTCATGACCCTGCACCGGTTGTGGCTGACGGCACGGCGCAAGCACGGCGAACAGCGCTTCGGGATCCTCCCGAAGGCTCACACGCCGGAGCGCTGAGCCACTGGCGTGTCCACCGGGTCCCTTCGCAGGGCCAGCCACGCGATGATGGCGCAGGTCACCCCGTTCACGATTCCCATCGAGACGTCCGTGACGGCGTGCATGCCCTGGTAGAGGCGGGCCCAGATGACGACGGCGATGTACACGACGGTCAGCGCCCAGGCCAGGATCGTGACCAGCCGGTTGTGCAGCCGGCTGATCAGGAACGCGATGACCACCAGCTGCGTCAGCGTCGCGCCGGTGTGCCCGCTGGGGAACGCGGCGGTGGGTGGGGCCAGGTCGAGCTGCTCGACCCCCACCGGCCGCAGGCGGTCGACGAGCCCGGAGACGGCCATGTGCAGCACCGCTTGGAGGACCAGCGCGAGGCCCGGGAGCACCGCCACCCACCACTTCCGGGTGATGAGCCAGATCAGGCCCATGAGCACCAGGCACCCGATGATGTTGGTCAGCACCGCGCCCATGGCGGACCCGAAGGCGGCGAACGCGTCCAGGGTGGGGGTCCGACGGTCCTGCAGGTAGCGGTTCACCGCGACCTCGCCGAGGTTGCCGTCCAGGCCGTGGACGATGAAGAGCCCCACCGCCGCGTTCAGCGCGAACAGCGCGAGCATGGGCGGCAGCGCCCGCTTGAGCACGTCCATGAGCCACGACCGGACGGTCGGAGGCGTCGTGTCGTCGTAGCGCGCCAAGAATCCAGACGGGTGCGACCCGGCCATACCTGTTCCTCTCCCGAGCACGTTGGTTCCGGTGGGGGCACCTTAGGGCACGTGACTGGCCTGTGGCACTACCCGTCACGGCGCCGATGCGCTTGGATGGGGAGATGCGTGGTGCCGAAGAGGTTGCCGATCATCCCGTGGTCCAGGCCGGAGCGAGACTGGGGTACGCCGTCAGCGGTGTGCTGCACCTGATCATCGGATTGCTGGCGGTGAGGCTTGCGTTCGGCGACCGGAGCACCGACGCGGACCAGTCGGGCGCGTTCCGTGCCATGGCGGAGAGCCCGCTCGGCATCGTCCTGCTGGCCGCGACGGCGATCGGGCTCGCGCTGCTCGGCGTGTGGCAGGTGGCGATGGCCTTCGTCCGGGGCGAGACGAAGGACCGCCTCAAGTCAGGGGCCAAGGGCATCGGCTACTTCGCGCTGACGGCCGCGGCGGTCGGGTTCCTGTTCGGGGCCGGCGATCGGTCCGAGGAGAGCTCGGAGGACGTGGCGGCCACGATCCTGTCCCTGCCGTGGGGCGTCGCGCTCGTGGTCGCCATCGGGTTGGCCATCCTGGGCATCGCCGCGTACCACGTCGTCAAGGGCGCGCGCCGCACGTTCCGCCGCGACCTGACCGAGGAACCTCCGCGGGGGATCATCGCGCTGGGCGTCATCGGCTACGTGGCCAAGGGCATTGCCCTGGCCACCGTGGGCGGCCTGTTCGTGCAGGCGGCGTTCACCGACGACCCGGCGAAGGCCGGCGGTCTGGACGGTGCGCTCACCGCCCTGCTGGGCCTGCCGACGGGACCCCTGCTGGTGGGCCTCATCGCGGTCGGCTTCGCCGCGTACGGCGTCTACTCCTTCGCCCGCGCCCGCTGGGCCCGCACCTGAACGACCCCCCGGGGTGACCCAGCTCGGGGAGGAGTGGACGGGCTCCGGCTGGGTACTTCAATCCATCGTCCACGTGCCCAAGGAGGAGCACCATGTCGACCGACGCCATCACCGTGCTGAAGGAGGACCACCGCGAGGTGCTCCGCCTGTTCGCCGAGTTCGAGAAGAAGTCCACGACCCAGGCGCGCAAGGCCGAGATCGTGAAGGAGGCGCTGCACAAGCTCACCGTGCACACCTTCATCGAGGACAAGGTCATGTACCCGGAGGTCCGCCAACTCGTCCCTGAGATCGAGGACATGATCCTCGAGTCGTACGAGGAGCACCACGTCGTCGACGTCCTGTCGCTGGAGCTGGAGGGGATGTCTCCCGACGACGAGCGCTGGGAGGCCAAGTTCATGGTCCTCATGGAGAACGTCCGCCACCACATCAAGGAGGAGGAGGACGAGTGGTTCCCCAAGGTCCGCGAGGCGCTGGGGCGCAACCAGCTGCAGGACATGGGCGCACGCATGATCGCCGAGCGCGACAACGCACCGGAGTCGGTCCCCGAGCCGAAGGGGCTCCGCGCCGCACTGGACGCCCTGTCCGAGTGAACCGCCGGCCACGTGCCTGAGACGCCCCGGGGGCCAGGTGGCCAACGGGGGGCGTGCATGACAGGGTTGCTCGTCATGGGGACGAGGCGCTGGCTGGCGGGCGGGATGGCGGGAGCACTGGCACTGGGTGTCCTGGGCTGCACCATCCCGCGTCCGCCGGCGGAGTTCACCCTCGTCGGCACCTTCCAGGACGAGTTGGGCTGCCGCGCCGACTGGGATCCCGGCTGCGCCGCCACGGGGCTCGCCGACGCCGACCACGCGTTCACGGCCGAACTCCCGGCGGGGACCCACGAGTTCAAGGTGGCCAAGGGCACCACCGGGGACGAGACCTGGGGAGCCGGGGGTGAGGCGGGCGGCGCCGCCATCCCCTTGTCGCTGGCGGGCCCGGCCAAGGTCACGTTCCGCCTCGACCCGGCCTCGCACCGCGTGACCGTGGAACCGACCGAGCCGACAGCCCCGTCGGCCCCCGTCGACGCCGCGCACGCCCCGGACGCCCTCCGCGCGGCACTCACGGGCGAGCGCTTCTACTTCGTCCTCACGGACCGCTTCGCGAACGGAGACGCGTCCAACGACACCGGCGGCATCCCCGGAGACCGGCTCCCCCATGGTTTCGACCCCACCGACAAGGGATTCTTCAACGGCGGCGACCTGCGCGGCGTCATCGACCGCCTCGACTACATCCAGGGGCTGGGCACCACGGCGATCTGGTTGACGCCGTCTTTCGTGAACAAGCCCGTCCAAGGAGCACCCGGACAGGAGTCCGCCGGCTACCACGGCTACTGGACGACCGACTTCACCCGTATCGACCCCCACCTGGGCACCAACGACGAGATGAAGGAGCTCATCGACGCCGCCCACGCGCGCGGGATGAAGGTCTTCTTCGACATCATCACCAACCACACAGCCGACGTCATCCAGCACGAGGGCGGCTCGGCGTACGTCCCGAAGGACGCCGTCCCCTACCGGGACGCCGCGGGACAGCCCTTCGACGACCGCGACGTCGTCGGCGAGGTCGACTTCCCGGCACTGGACGCCGCGACGTCCTTCCCCCTCCGCCCCGTCTTCGCGCGCCCGGAGGACGCGAACGCCAAGACCCCCGCCTGGCTGAACGACCCGACGCTCTACCACAACCGGGGGGACTCGACGTTCCAGGGGAGTCCGCCACGTACGGCGACATCGCGGGCCTCGACGACCTCTTCACCGAGCACCCCGAGGTCGTTCAGGGCATGATCGACCTCTACGCCGACTGGGTGCGCTTCGGGGTCGACGGCTTCCGCATCGACACGGTCAAGCACGTGAACCTCGAGTTCTGGCAGGCGTTCGGACCGGCCATGGCGAAGGCGGCCCAAGAGGCGGACAACGACGACTTCTTCATGTTCGGTGAGGTGTACGACCCGCGCTCGGAGACCATGAGCCTCTACACCACCGCCGGGAAGCTGCCCGCCTCCCTCGACTTCGGCTTCCAGGCCAATGCCGTGCAGTTCGCCGAAGGCAAGCCCCCCACCCACCTCGAAGGCTTCTGGGGCGCCGACGACCTCTACACGGACGCCGACAGCAACGCCCACCAGCTCCCCACCTTCCTGGGCAACCACGACATGGGCCGCGTCGGCCACTTCCTCGACGTGCTGTCCTCGGGCGACGAACTGCTCGCGCGGACGAAGCTCGCCCACGACCTCATGTACCTCACCCGCGGCCAGCCCGTCGTGTACTACGGCGACGAGCAGGGGCTGCTCGGCCGGGGCGGCGACAAGGACGCCCGCCAGAGCCTCTTCGCGTCCCGGGTCGAGCAGTACGCCACCGAGGACGTGGCGGGTGGCCAGCCGGGTTCCCGTGACCGCTACGACACCTCCCATCCGCTGTACGCGCACATCGCCGCCCTGGCGAAGCTGCGCGCGGAGCACCCGGCCCTGGCCCGGGGCGCCCAGGTCGTCCGGTACGCGGACAGGGCGAGCGGCCTCCTCGCCCTGTCCCGCATCGATGCCGCGACGGGGACCGAATACGTCGTGGTCCTCAACAACGCCCTGTCGCCCAAGTCCGCCGAGGTGCCGACCTGGTCGGACGGCATCGCCTTCACTCCCCTGTTCGGCACGGACGCCGCGCCCACGGCGTCCGTCGACGGAGTGCTGGCCGTGACCGTGCCTCCCCTGTCCGCGATCGTGCTGCGCGCGAGCGCGCCCATGCCGGAGCCGGACACCGCCCCGACGCTGTCGCTCGACCTGGCCCCCGGGGCGACCGGCGAGGGACGCGCGCCGTTGAAGGCCACCGTGACCGGGGACGCCTACACCCAGGTGACGTTCTGGGCACGCGCGCTGGGTGCCGCCGACTGGACGCCGCTGGGCACCGACGACAACCCGGAGTACCGGGTCTTCCCCGTGAGCCGGGACCTGCCCGCCGGGTCGCTGGTGGAGTACCGCGCCGTGGCCCGGACCCTCGACGGGCAGGTGGCCGGGGCGTCCACCTGGGGTGTGGTGGGATGAGCCCGATCCCCCCAGGGCACGGCGACGAGGAGACAGCGGGGGCCGCGTCCGTGGGCAGGGCCGTCCGGGAGTCCATCCCCATCGGCCTGGGTTACTTCACGGTGTCCCTGGCGTTCGGGCTCTACTGCGCCAAGGTGGGCATCCCGACGGTCGTCGCGGGCCTGGTCAGCCTGACGAACCTGTCGAGTTCGGGACAGTTCGCCGCCGTCACCATCCACGCCGACGGCGGCACCTGGCTCCAGTTGGCCCTCGGGGTGGTCCTGGTGAACCTCCGCTACGTCCTGATGGCCGTGTCGCTGGGCCAGCGCCTCGAGCCGGGGACCCCCCGGTGGCAGCGGCTCCTCGTCGCCATCGGCATCACCGACGAGATCTACGCGCTCGGCATGTCCCGGGCGCGGGTGACGGTGGCCACGTACACAGCGGGCATGGTGCTCCCCATCCTGGGGTGGACGGCCGGCACCGTCGTCGGCTCCACCGTCGGCGCCATCCTCCCGGACGCCCTCGTGTCCGCCTTCGGCGTCCTGCTCTACGCCATGTTCGTCGCGATCGTCGTCCCCCCGGCCGAGGCGTCCCGGACGGTGTTGGGCGTCGTGCTGGGATCCGCCGCGCTGGGGTTCGCCCTGGCCCAGGTCCCGGGAGTGCCGACCGGCTGGCGCATCATCGTCGTCACCCTCGTCGTCTGCGCCGTGGGCGCCACGGTGGCCCCGGTCGTGCCGTCGCGCCGCGCGAGCGAGGTGGCGCGCCGATGAGCGACCTGGCCCTCCTGGTGCTCGTGACCGCGGGCGCCACCTACCTCCTGCGCGCCGTCCCGTTGGTGCTGCTGCGGGATCGCATCGAGAGCCCGTGGGTGCTGTCGTTCCTGCACTACGTGCCCTTCGCCGTCCTGACGGCCATGACGGTCCCGGCCATCCTCACCGCGACGGAATCGTGGGTGTCGGGTCTGGTGGCCCTCGTCGTGGCGGTGCTCCTGGCCCTCACCGGGCGTGGGCTCATGACGGTTGCCATCGGCGCAGCGCTCGCGGTGCTGCTGACGGAGGCGGCGCTCCCCCTCTGACACCTGTATGAGTGATGCAGAGCTGCATCACCGACACAGTGCGCGACTACTCCTCCAAGGGGAGCGGCGGCGGCACGTAGGCGCGCAGCCAGCGCGCGATGGACTCGAACCATGCGGTTCGTGCCGGCTCGGGCGACAGGGACAGGTCGTGGGTGCCGCCCTCGATCCGCGCCAGGGAGACCTGGCGACCCAGCCGCCACGCGATCGCGTTGATGCGGTTCACGTCGAGGACGACGTCGGCCTCCTTGGCCTCGTCGCGGTACTTGCGCAGGAAGATGGTCCTGGTGGACGTGGTCACCAGCACCGGGCAGTCGATGTCCAGTCCCTTGGCCACGCGCGCGTGGCCCTGGAAGATCGCACGCAACCAGCCCACGCGGATCTGCTCGGCTGACTCCGTCTTGAGGTCGAGCGACCAGTCCCACTCGCCCCCGTGGGACGCGTGCAGGGACCGCGCGTAGACGTTCTCATCCGATTCGGGGACCGGGAACAGGGCCGTCGGCGCGCGCTTGCTCCACTCCGTGAGCAGGGGCTTGAGCATGGACGTCAACGCGGGCGGTCCCCACATGTCGAGCCACGGCGAGTTCAGCACCACCCCGGCGAGTCGCCCGGGGTGGTCCGCCGCGTACAGGACCGCCGTCAGCCCGCCCGTCGAGTGTCCCGAGAGGACGACCTCGCCGTGGTCCTCGCTGACGAGGTCCAGGACGGCGTCGAGTTCCTCCGCGTAGTCGCCGAGGTTCTCCACGTACCCACGGAACTGGCCCTCGCGCAGACTGCGCCCGTAGCGGCGCAGGTCGACCGCGTGGAACGAGAAGCCCTGCCGCTCCCAGAAGTCGGCCACGTGCGGATGGAAGAAGTAGTCGTTCCACCCGTGGACGTGGACGACGGCGCGTCGGTGGCGGCGCCGGCGTGGATCCGCCGGCCGCACCACCGTGGCGCACAGGAAGTCGCACCCCTCCCCCTCGAGCGGCGTGGCCGCCAAGGGGATGTCACGGGACTCGAATCCGTCGAGCAGGGCGTCGGGCACCCACTCGGCGGCGGGGGCATCGGAGTGCTCCGGTCCGGGCTCAACCGTAGTTGCGGCCCTCGTTCGGGTATTCATCCTCGTCGACGTCGACCTCTTCGTCATCCGGCGCGTACGGATCGTCGTACTCGTCGGGTTCCTCGTCGCTCGTCTCGGCGAAACTCTCGTAGGCCTGCTCGCCCCTGAGTTCCCTTTCGAGGGAGGAAAAATCGGTGTCGAAGGTTCGGTACTTCAGATCGCGAGCGACCTTGGTCTGCTTCGCCCTTGCACGGCCGCGCCCCATGTCCGGGTCGACCCCCTTAGCGTCTTCTGGCGGTCTAGCCGCGTGAGGATGTGTTTGTCGTGACGCCGATCGTACCCGAGTTCAAACCACGGACAAAGCAGGTTCCACCTCGCGCGCCCATGGAGGGCAGCGCGAGGTGATCCCTGGCATCAACCGGCGTGGTCCCCCAGGAGTTCCACGCGGGGGCCACCCTCGGCTGCCGCCGTCTCACCCAGCACCCAGGCCGTCAGGCCCCGATCGGACGCCGTGCGCACCAGCGCGTCCACGGAGTCGGCCGGGGCGACCAGCGCCATGCCGACCCCCATGTTGAGGGTGGCCTCGATGTCGGGCCGGCTGACCCGGCCGACCTGTTGGACGAGCGAGAAGATCGCCGGTGGCGTCCAGCTGTCGCGGCGCAGGGTCGCACGCACGCCGGAGGGCAGGACGCGGGCCAGGTTGTTGGCCAGTCCCCCGCCCGTGATGTGGCTGATCGCGTGCACCTCGGTGGCCTCGATGAGCGCGAGGATGTCGCGGGCGTACACCTGCGTCGGGGTGAGCAGTTCCTCGCCGAGTGTTCGGCCCAATTCGGGGACGTCTCGGTCGAGCGCCCATCCGGCCTGCTCGAGCAGCACGTGGCGGACGAGCGAGTATCCGTTGGAGTGCAGGCCCGAGGACGCCAGCGCGACGACCACGTCGCCGGGCCGGACCCGGTCGGGCCCGAGGATCTTCGAGCGCTCCACCACGCCGGTGGTGGCACCGGCGATGTCGTACTCGTCGGGGGCCAGCAGTCCGGGGTGCTCGGCGGTCTCGCCGCCCAGCAGGGCAGCGCCGGCGACCTCACAGGCGGCCGCGATGCCCTTGACGATGTCGGCGATGCGCTCGGGGACGACCTTGCCGCACGCGATGTAGTCGGTGACGAACAGAGGTTCGGCACCCACGACGACCAGGTCGTCCACGAGCATGCCGATCAGGTCGAAGCCGATGGTGTCGTGCTGGTCGAGGGCCTGCGCGATCGCGACCTTGGTGCCGACGCCGTCCGTGGAGGTGGCCAGCACGGGGTGGTCGTAGCCCTTGAGGGCCGAGGCATCGAAGAACCCCGCGAAGCCACCCAGCCCACCGAGCACCTCAGGGCGCTGGGTGCGCAAGACATGCGCCTTCATGAGTTCGACCGCGCGGTCCCCCGCCTCGATGTCGACCCCGGCGGCCGCGTAGGCCGACTGGCCCGTCGTCGCGTCACTCATGGATTTCCTCCTGCTCGATCATGCGCATCTTCTCGGCGACGCCGCGGGGCACCGGGATGGGGTACTGCCCGTCGAAGCACGCGCGGCACAGGCGCTTCTTGGGGATCCCCGTGGAGGCCACGAGGCCCTCCAGGGAGATGTAGGCCAGAGAGTCGGCCCCGATCGAGCGGCAGATCTCGTCCACGCTCATGCCGGGCGCGATCAGCTCGGCGCGGGTGGCGAAGTCGATGCCGTAGAAGCAGGGCCACTCAACGGGCGGCGAGGAGATGCGCACGTGTACCTCGGCGGCGCCCGCCTCGCGCAGCATCTTCACCAGCGCCCGCTGCGTGTTGCCGCGGACGATCGAGTCGTCGACGACGACGAGGCGCTTGCCCTCGATGACGTCGCGGATCGGGTTCAGCTTGAGCCGGATGCCGAGTTGGCGGATCGTCTGCGACGGTTGGATGAAGGTGCGGCCGACGTAGGAGTTCTTGACCAGGCCCAACCCGTAGGGGATGCCGGACGCCTCGGCGTAGCCGATCGCGCTCGGGATGCCGGACTCCGGCGTCGGGATGACCAGGTCGGCCTCGACCGGGGACTCCAGCGCCAGCGTCCGGCCGATCTCCACGCGGGTGGAGTGGACGCGGCGTCCGGCGATAACGGTGTCGGGCCGGGCCAGGTACACGTACTCGAAAAGGCAGCCCTTCGGCTTGGCCTCGGCGAAGCGCTCCGAGCGGAGGCCGCCGGCGTCGATCGCAATCATCTCGCCCGGCTCGACCTCGCGCACGAAGCTGGCACCGATGATGTCCAGCGCGGCGGTCTCGGAGGCGATCACCCAGCCGTTGGCGAGGCGTCCGAGCACGAGCGGGCGGACGCCGTGCGGGTCACGTGCCGCGTAGAGGGCGTTGTCGTCCATGAAGGTGAAGCAGAAGGCACCCTTCAGGCGGGGCAGCACCTCACGGGCCGCCTCCCAGGTCGACAACGGGGACGTCGCCATCAGCGCGGTGACGAGCCAGGTGTCGTTGGTGGAGTCCATCGTGTCCTTGACGGCGACCTTCACCGAGGCGTCACGCTCGTGCAACCACTCCTGGAGTTCCTCGGTGTTGGTCAGGTTGCCGTTGTGCGCCAGGGCCAGCCCACCCGTGGCCGTCGCCCGGTAGGTCGGCTGCGCGTTCTTCCACACGGACGCACCGGTGGTCGAGTAACGCGTGTGCCCAATCGCGAGGTGACCCGTCAGCGAGTTCAGCGCCGGCTCGTCGAACACCTGGCTGACGAGCCCCATGTCCTTGAAGACCATGATGCGCTCACCGTTGCTGACCGAGATGCCGGCCGACTCCTGGCCGCGGTGCTGCAGGGCGAACAGTCCGAAGTACGTGAGTTTGGCGACCTCCTCGCCGGGGGCCCAGACGCCGAAGACGCCGCACTCCTCGTTCGGTTTCGGGTCTCCCAGTGGGTCGCGTGCGGCAGAAGCGCCGCGAGGGTCGTTCACCCGTCGGAGTCTAGTCGGGTCACCCTCCCTCCACGATGCAAACCCCGTTCGCGGGCGGCCCCCGCGTGGCAAGCACGCCAACAAGCGCAGCAAAACTTGACGTGTCAACCTTTTCTTGGGATGGTTGAAACGTGAACAACCTGAGCATCATCGTGTCCTCCACCCGTCCCGAGCGCGTCGGCTCGCTCGTGACCACCTGGGTCCGCGAGACCCTCGGCTCCGACTGGGCCATCACGGTCCTGGACCTCGCCGAGATCAACCTTCCCTTCCTCGACGAGCCCCAGATGGCCGGCACCGGCATCTACACCCAGCCCCACACCCTGGCCTGGAAGGCGAAGGTCGACGCCGCTGACGCCATCGTCGTCGTGAACCCCGAGTACAACGGCTTCTTCCCCGCCCGGCTGAAGAACGCCATCGACTACCTCTTCGCCGAGTGGGAGAACAAGCCCATGGCGGTCGTCGGCTACGGTTTCGGCGGTGGCGCCCGCTCCGCCGCCGCGCTGACCACCCTCCTGGAGAACGTCAAGGCCAACGTCGTCGGCTCGCTCGCCCTGTTCTTCAACAAGGACCTGACCCCCGCGGGTGAGCTCACCATCACCGCGGGCAAGCCCGAGGAACTGCGCGCCCTGTCGCAGCAGCTCGCGGCCGCGGTCACCGAGGAGTCCCGGGCCGCCTGACCCGGCACCTGACCCGGGCCGCCTGACCCGGCCAGCACCGCACACCGGGCCCGACCTCCACGAGGTCGGGCCCGGTGCCGTCCGTCAGCGGATGATGCGGAGGTTGAACGGGTACCGATGGTTGCGTCCCTTGGCGGACGCCACCGCTGCCGAGATGCGCAGGACCAGTGCCACCAAGGGCAGCAGGACGAGGAACAGGTAGCCGACCAGCACGTACGTCAACAGGGCCGCGAGCAGCATCAACAACCAGATCGTGACCTCGAAGTTGAGGGACTCCTTGGCGTGCTCGCGGACGCGCGCGTTCCTCTCCCCCACGGTCAGCAGGACGACCAGCGGTCCGAGCCACGACGTCAGCAGGGGCAGCCAGTGCACGGCCGGGACCCAGAACCGTTCCTCCCCCGACAGCGGCGCCCCGAACCACGGGTCGCGCGGGTCGTACGGACGCGGCTGGGGCCAGGCGGTGGACGCGGTGGCACCGGGCCACGGCGCGGGCTGCGGCCAGGACCCCGGCTGCGCGGGCGGCGGCCACGACCCCGGCTGTGCGGGCGGCGGCCACGACCCGGCCTGCCCGTACGGGTCGTGCTGCGGCCAGGAACCTGACGAGGGAGGCGGCGGGGACGGTGCCCACGGCCCGGCCTGAGGGGGCGGCGCGTACTGCGGCCAGACGGGACCGCCCTGGGGCGAAGTCGCGGCGGGACCGCGCTGGGGCGGAGTCCAGGCGTCCGGCCGAGGCTGTGCGGGCGGCGTCCACTCGCCCGGCCGACCCCACGGCCGCGGTTCCGGGGGCGGGACGAAGGCGTTCGGGTCCCGGCCGGAGAAGGGATCGACCAGGGTCGGCTCGGCGTCCCCGTCCTCCCGCGCCGGCTCGTCGCGCGGCTCACCCATCGGTTGCCCCCATCACGTCTCGGATCGGGGACTCCCACCGCGTGCGGACGTCCCCCAAGTCGAGGGTGAACTGACCGTTCACCTCGAGGGCCGGGGCCTCGATGACCTCACCCAGCCGAACGACGGGGACACCCGCCTCGGTGCACAGGGCCGTGAACGCCCCGAACTCCGGCCCGGCGAGGGAGACGAGGGCCCGAGCGGGCGACTCCGAGAACAGGTGGACCGTCGGGTCGCCCTCCGGCAACGTCAGGGCGACCCCGAGCATGCCGCGGAGAGCCGACTCGACCAGCGCCTGGGCCAGCCCACCCTCGGCGAGGTCGTGGGCGGACGTGAGCAGGTGGCGCCGGGACGCTTCGACCAAGACCCGCGCCAGGGCCTGTTCGGCCGCGAAGTCGGGCAGGGGTGGCATGCCCCCCAGGTGCTCGTGCACCACGTCGGCCCACGCCGAACCCGACAGCTCCTCCTTGGTCTCACCCAGGAGCAGCACCGCGTCCCCCGGGTGGCCGAACCCCATCGGCGTCCGGTCTGCGACGTCCTCGATCGCCCCCAGCACCGAGACCAGCGGTGTCGGGTGGATGTTCGCACCTCCGCTGCGGTTTCCGTGGCCCAGCGTCGTTCCGGTCAGCGGGATGCCGAGCCGGTCGCACCCGTCGGACAGACCAAGGGCCGACTCCTCGACCTGCCACACCACGGCCGGATCGTCCAGGGACCCGACGTTCAGGCACGCGGTGACGGCGATCGCCCGCGCGCCGGTCACGGCGACGTTCCGGTACGCCTCGGCCAGTGCCAGCTGTGCCCCCAGGTAGGGGTTGAGCAGGCAGAGGCGGGGATTGTTGTCCAAGGACACCGCCAGGCCACGGCCCGTCTCGAGGTCCACGCGGAGGACGCCGGCGTCCTCGGGCTGGGCGAGCACCGTGTCACCGCCGACACGGCGGTCGAACTGGTCGGTGATCCACGTCCGGTCGCAGAGGTTCGCCGAGCCGACCAGCCGCAGGAGTTGGGCCCCCAGCTCCTGACCGGACGCCCGCGGCAACACCTCCGCGCGGTCCGCGTTCAGGCCGTCGATCCAGGACGGGCGGGCGGCCGGATGCCCCGCAAAGTCCTCGTCCGGCGTCTCCGTGCCGAACGCGCCGGTAATCTGCCCCGCCAGGTGCTCGGTCCGGACGCGGTCGTCGTCGCTGACGTCCGCAACGCCGACGCAGAGCGTGTTCACGAGGGGCTTTCCGCGTGGAGCTGATCGAACACGGTCTCGCCACCGATGATGGGCAGGCCCAGGCGGCGGGCCTGCGTTGAGATCTCCGCCACGGTGTCCGCCAGCGCGTCGATGACACCCGCGTCATCCAAGGGGCCGCAGCGCAGCGCGTCCAGCACCGCCACGGGGCGTACGCCCGCGGCGAGGGTACGCCGAACGGCCCCCACGACGCCGTCGTGGGGCTCGATCGTGAACGCGACCGCCGGACCGGACCCCGCCCACGGCAGGGCGACGTCCGGGACGGCGCCTGCGTTCTCCCAGGTGTCGGACACGGCCACAATCTACCGTGCCCCTCCGCAGCCACCCCGGAGCCTCGCCCGGCGACGAAGGTCCGGGGTAGTGTGGTGATGTCCGTGGGGAGCCTCCGTGCGCGGACGGGAATGGGGGCCTCGATGTCCGACCATGTCAACCACTTGGCTGTCCACGCCGGTCAGTCCTCGATCCGGCTGCGCCTGACCGTGGGTGCCGAACGCCGGGAGGGCACCGCCCGCGGCGTGGTCGTCGACCGGCCCCTCCCGCCGCAGTGGGCGGCCGCCGTGACGACCTTCCTCACCGACCACCCGGACGTGCACGTCGACACCGTCAGCCTCGGCTGCAGCGGCTTGGGACGCCACACCGCCGCCGACGTCCTTCCCCTGATCGAGCACGCGGGCATCAAGCGGGTCGTGCTCGCCCATGATTCGGTCACCAACTACCTGGGTGCCCTCGGCGACGGCCAGGGCTGCGTCATCTCGGCGAACACGGGCACGATCTGCCTCGCCGTGGGACCGCGGGAAACCGCGACCGTCGACGGGTGGGGGCACCTGCTGGGAGACGCCGGATCCGCGTACTGGATCGGTCGCACCGGCTTGGAGGCCGCCCTGCGCGGCCACGACGGACGCCGCCAGATGACCGCGCTGACGCGGGCCATGGCCGAGCACTACCCCGACATCGAATACGCACACCTGGACCTCCAGGCCAACTCGGACCGGGTCGCCCGCATCGCGTCCTTCGCCACGGACGTCATGCAGCTCGCCTCGTCCGACCGTGTGGCGGCCAACATCCTCGACAAGGCGGCCGCCCACCTGTCCGAGGCCGTCCAGGCGGCGGTCCGGCGCGCCCACCTGTCCGGCCCCGAGGCGCCGCGCGTGTCCGCACTGGGAGTCGTCTTCCGCAACGACCAGATGCTGCGACGGTTCACCGACTTCCTCACCCTGCAGTGGCCCACGTTCGCCATGACCGAGCCGAAGGGGGACGCCCTCGACGGCGCATCGGCCCTCGTGACGATGGATGCCACGCATCCGTTGTACGAGCGCCTCTCCGCCGCGGAGCGTTGACCTCAGGAGGCGGCGGCGACGAAGGTCAGGACGCTGGCGAACGTGAGCCGTCCGTCCTCGGACGGGCCGGTGAGCACGTCCATGCAGTGCTCCGGGTGCACCACAAGCCCGACCACGTTGCCCCGTGCGTTGGTGATGCCAGCGATGTCGTGGGCCGAGCCGGTCGGGTTCGGGTCGACATGGCGGAGCACCACCTGGTGGTTGGCCTCCAGGCCCCGGAGGACGTCCGCATCGGCGACGTAGCGTCCCTCGCGCGTGCGGAGGACGAGCGTGACCTGCTGCCCCTCGTCCATGGCGCAGGTCCAGACGGTGTCGCGCGACTCGACCCGCAGGGGAAGATCTCGACACAGGAAGGTGCCGCCCACGTTGGTGACCAGGGCGCCGGGGAGCAACCCGGACTCGCACAGGACACGGAATCCGTCCCCCAAACCCAGCACGGGCAGGCCGCGCTCGGCGGCGTCGGCGACCGTCCGCATGATCGGGCTGGACGCGGTGAGTGCGCCGCTCCCCTGGTGGAACGGCTCCCCGCCCGGCAGGATGACCGCGTCGACCCCCTCGAGGTCGGACGCCGTGGGCGGCAGTGACACCGCGACACCCCCGGCGATCCGGACGGCGCGCGAGACGGTCCGGCCCTCGACCGACCAGGGAGAGCTGACGACTCCGATTCGGGTCATCACTCGTCCCGGTCGGCGGACTCGGCCACCACGATCACTCGCCCCGTGGGCGCGATCCTAAGGGATCGGCCACGATCCTCCACCCCGCGCCTTGGCCATGAACTCACCTCTGGAGGGGCCTCGGTGTCCGTCCACCGGCACGGGAGGGGGGAGGGCACCCCCCTGGGCTCCGGTGTCAGTGGAAGGGCAGCCCCGTCAGCCGGACGTACGCCTCGACGTAGCGGTCACGCGTGGCAGCGACCACGGACGCCGGGAGCGGGGGCGGCGGGACGTCGGAGTCCTTGTCCCAGCCGGATTCGTTCACCAGCCAGTCACGGACGAACTGCTTGTCGAAGCTCGGCTGGGCACCACCCGGGCGCCACTGCTGGGCGTCCCAGAAACGGGAGGAGTCAGGGGTCAGGACCTCGTCCGCCAGCACCAGCGTGCCGTCGGGGCGGCATCCGAACTCGAACTTGGTGTCGGCCAGGATGACGCCGCGCTCGCGTGCGATCTCCTCGGCGCGGGAGTAGACGGCCAGCGACGCGGAGCGCAGTTCCTCGGCGGTCTCGGCGCCGTGCAGTTCCACGATGCGTTCGAACGGGACGTTCTCGTCGTGCTCGCCCACCTCGGCCTTGATGGCCGGGGTGAAGATCGGCTCGGGCAGGCGGTCGCCGTCGCGCAGGCCCGCGGGCAACTGGAGGCCGGTCACCGTGCCGGAGTGGCGGTACTCGGCCCAACCCGAGCCGGTGAGGTAGCCGCGCACGACGCACTCGACGGGGATCATCTCCAGTCGTTCGGTGACGAGGGCCCGTCCGGTCACCGGGCCCGGGACATCGGTGGAGATGACGTGGTTGGGGATGAGGTCGGCCAATTGCTCGAACCACCACACGCTCAGGCGGGTCAGCACCGCCCCCTTGTCCGGGATCGTCGAGGCCAGCACGTGGTCGTACGCCGAGATCGCGTCGGTGGCGACCATCAGGAACCGGCCGGGGGCGCGTCCATCGTCCGAGGGCTCGACGTCCGGCAGGGCGTACAGGCGACGCACCTTTCCGGCGTGCACGAGGGGGAGGTCCAACCCGTAGTCATCCGTCACGTCGCCGATCCTATTCCGTACCACCCCACCGCTGGCCGGTGTTTCGACTGCCGACAGCCGGCCCCCACCATGCCGCATCGCTGGAGGTAGCCTCGGGTCATGGGACGAGCACCGAGACTCGCCGCCGCCCTGGCGACCGTGGCCCTGGTGGCCGCCTGTTCCGCCCAGCCGGCGCGCACGCCCGCGGCCACCGACACCACCCCGGCGAGCACAGGGGGCAGCAGCCCCAGCGCCGCGACGCCATCGTCCGGCCGGCGACTCGCTCCGGACGGGCGCCCGTTCGTGGTCACGGAGGTCGACCGCCTCGCCGAGCCGTGGGCGATGACGTTCCTGCCCGGAACGTCGTACCTCGCCATCACCGAGCGCTCCGGCAAGCTCTGGCTCCGCGACCAGAGCGCCGGCATCCTCAGCGAGGTGCAGGGCGTCCCGCGCGTCGTGGACGCCGGGCAGGGCGGCCTGGGCGACATCGTCCCCGGCCCCACGTTCGAGGACGACCGCACGGTCTACCTCAGCTGGGTCGAGCAGGGTCAGGGCGGCACCGGCGCCATCGTTGGACGCGCCCGCCTGGTCACCGAGGGCACTCCTCGCCTCGAGGGTCTCGAGACGATCTGGGTGCAGACCGCCAAGCAGTCGGGCAACGGACACTTCAGCCACCGGCTGGCCTTCTCCCCCGATGGCCAGTTCCTGTTCGTGAGCTCCGGGGAGCGGCAGAAGATGGAACCCGCCCAGGACCTCGGCAACACCCTCGGCACGATCGTCCGGCTCACCCCCGATGGCCGGCCGGCACCGGGCAACCCGTTCGCCGACAGCGGTTCCCCGTCCGACCAGATCTGGAGCTTCGGCCACCGGAACCCCCTCGGCCTCGCCTTCGACGCCGACGGTCGGCTGTGGTCCAGCGAGATGGGTCCGCAGGGCGGCGACGAGGTCAACCTCATCGAGAGGGGCCGCAACTACGGCTGGCCGCGCGCCTCGAACGGCTCGCACTACGGCGGCGGCGAGATCCCCGACCACACTTCGGGCGACGGCTTCGAGGCACCGAAGGTCTGGTGGACCCCGTCCGTCTCCCCCGGTTCCCTGATGATCTACTCCGGCGAGCAGTTCCCGCAGTGGCAGGGCGATGCGTTCATCGGGGCGCTGTCGGGTCGGGCCCTCATCCGCGTCGACCTCGACGGCACCGACGCGACCAAGGGCGACCAGTGGGACATGGGTCAGCGCATACGGGAGGTCGAGCAGGGCCCGGACGGCTCGATCTGGCTGCTGGAGGACACCCCCGGCGGACGCCTGCTGCGGTTGACCGCGCCGTAGCCGGACCGCTCAGGACACCGGCTCAGGCCGCGACCCGCACGATGCCGTGCGCGCCGCGCTCGGCGTCCACCATCACGTGGGAGACGACCGAGTAGTGCCCCGGCTCCGGGAACGTGAGCTCGACGAAGCCGCCCTGCGCCGGCAGCAGCGCCAGCACCTGCGCGCCGCCGTCCGTCGCCCCGAAGGCGCCCTCGCCACGCCGCAGCGTGTAGGTGCCCTCGGTCCAGACGGTGTCGAACTGGCCCCCCACGATGTGGAACGCACTCGGGCGGTTCGGCCCGGCGTCCAGCACCCAGAACCGGACGCGCTCGCCCACCTTCGCGTCGAACGGCGCCAGGTCGTACTGGTTGGCGACGCCGTTGAAGACCACCCGGTCGGGGCGCTCGGCGTTGACCTTGTCGACGGCGACCTCCCGCGCCGTGGCCGCCTCGTGGGCCGCGTTGGCCAGGAACACCTCGGACTGGACCAGCACGTACGAGCGGTCGACCTCGGGCAGCCCCTCGGGTTCGATGACCACGGCCCCGTGCATGCCGGCGGCGATGTGGGTCGACATCGGCATCGTCGAGCAGTGGTACATCCAGATGCCCGCGCGTTCGGCGGTGAAGGTGTAGACCAGCGACTCGCCGGGAGGGATCGTCCGCATCGGCCGGTCCGGCGCCAGCGCCCCGGCATGGAAGTCGATCGAGTGCCCGATGGTTCCGTCGTTGACGAGCGTGATCTCGAACACGTCCCCGACGCGTCCGTGCAGGGTGGGTCCGACCGAGCCACCGTTGTACGTCCAGCGGGTCTGCCACAGGCCGGGCGCGACCTCCAGCGACACCTCGGTCACGGTGAGCGTGAGCCGGTGGACGCGCTCGGTCCCCAGCGGCGGCAGCACCGGGTCGACCGTCGTGGACAGCGGGGCGTCCGGCACGGCGGGGATGGACCCGGCGCCGCCGCTGGTGTCGCCGCTCGTTCCCCCCGTGGCGCCGGCCGAGCCGTGCATGCCGGCGGACCCCCCGGAAGCCGCGGCGCCGGACGCCGGGTCCTCACCCTCGACGACGACATCGAGCACCATCCCCATCTGGCGGTGCCCGGCCACGGAGCACCAACCCTGGGTCGAGGACCCGATGACGCCGGCGTCCAGTTCGGCGGTCTCGCCGGGCTGGAGCCGCGGCGTCCGGGCCGTGCCGATGACGAGGTCGTGGGCCGTGGTGGCGTCGGTGTTGCGCAGCACGACCACGAGACGGTTCCCCCGCGGGACCGTGATGCGGTGGGGCGTGAAGCTCATGCCGTGGGCCACGACCTCCACGCGGGTCGTGTCGCCGGTGGGCGCCACCTCGGACGCCGCGGGCGCGGCCGTGGTGGTCGGCAGCCCGGACGCCGCGGGGTCGACCCCGACGCCGACGGTGACGACCAGCACCAGGGCGGCCACGGCCGCGATGGCCTGGCTGCCCGACCAGAGGCGGCGCTCGGTCTCGACCGGAGCCGGGCGGGCGCCGGCCGGAGCCGGCCGGGGGGCGGCCGGGACCGCGGCTTCACCGGCCCCCTGCAGCAAGGCACGCCTGGCCCGGGCGGACGCCTTGGCACCCTGCACCATCAGGGGCAGGAACACCACCAGCGCCAGCGCGACGAGGGACGACAGCGTGACCCGGACCCAGGACGGCAGCGGCAGCAGCCACAACAGCAGGCCGCCGTTGACCACGAGCAGGCGCCACAGCGCCCACTTGTCGAACCACGCCTGGCCGGCACGGACGACGGAAGGCCCGCCGCCCATGACGCTCGGGATGAGGTACGACAGCGCCCCGAACAGCAATTGGGCGGCGAACCCGACGGCGAACACGGCACCGAGGGTCAGGGAGGCGTCCGTGACCGCTCGCCAGTCCCCGGCGGTGGCGAGCAGCCAGCCGACCCAGGACAACCCGACGATCGCCCAAGCGAGGGCGGCGAGGACGGACGCCGGCGCGAACTCGCGCAGCCCCTTGGCACGCAGGGGCAGGGCGAGCGCCCGGCCCCACCACAGCAGGCCGGCGACATACCCGGTGAGGCCCAGCAGAGCGAGGGGACGGATGCCCGCCAGCGCCCCGGCGACGAGGACGGCGAGGCCGCCGGCCAGCCACGGCAGCGCGGCGCGCGCGAGGGCCTCGGCGCGGTCGTCCATGCGGGCGCGCAACATCGTCGGCCAGAAGGTGACGAGGGTGCCCGTGACGGTCAGGCCGATCCAGCCGAGCAGGTTGAGCGCCATGTGGCCCATGAGGAAGCGCCCGTGCAAGTCCTCGTCCAGGCCGAAGGCGAGCGTGGCACCGAAGCCCGCGCCGAGGGGGAGGCACATCGCGGCGGCGATGTAGTAGCGGGTGACGATCCGGAAGCGGTTCGGCAGGGCCTTCCTGAGTGTCGACCCGAGGTGGACGGCATGCCACACCACGGCCGCCGACACCAGCGTCGCGCCGACGACGACCAGCCACCACCACTCCCCCGGGACGCCGACGAACACCAGGAGCGAGCCCAGTCCGAGCAGGCCGATGCGGACGCCCTGGCGCCGGCGTCCCGCCTCGTCGGGCAGGGAGCGGAGCAGGGTGTGGGCGAAGTGCTCGCTCCACACGAGCGCGGAGTGCGACAGGGCACCCAGCAGCACCAGGTGCACCATCAGCCAACTGGACGAGGGCACCCAGCGGTGCACGATCGTCAGGATGAACGCCGCCGCCAGCCAGACCAGCGCCACGTGGTCGCGCAGGCGGCGGGTCCGGGGCGCCGAGCCGGACCCGGGGCGTCCGGCGGGTGCCTGAGGGGCGACGGGGGTGGCGCGTCCGACCTCACTCACCGCGAACCACCACCCCGACCGCCGTCACGACGAAGAGCAGCAGCGCGAGGACCGTACCGACCGAGCCGATGGTCCACAGCGGTCCGCGTCCGGTCACGTCGCCCACGACGCGCGCCAACAGCGAGGCGTTCAGCACCACCACCGGCCCCCAGAGGACGGTCCGGTACGGCAGCGGGCGCCCGATGACGGTGGGGAAGATGATCGGCGCATGGGCCATGATCATGGACACTCCGAATCCGAGGAAGGTGGCGTGGATGGTGATGTCGTAGGCCGCCTGGGTCCCCGGCCCCCCGCCGATCAGCCAGGTCAGTCCCGCCACGGCGAGCCAGACGTAGCCGAACAACAGGGTCGCGCCGTTGTACCGGCGCAGTCCCTCGGCGCGGACCATCCGGCGAGGGACGTCGTCACGGAGCAACCAGAGCGCCACGGCGAGGAGGCCGAGGCCGAAGGCGCGGGCGCCGCCGTCCGGCCACACGAGGCTGGACGCCGCCGCGAGCGCCACCCAGGACCCCAGCGCGAGCAGCGTCGGGACGGCCCGCGGACCCATCGTCAGCTGGGCCATCTCGGCCCGCTCGGACGCGATCGTGAGGACGATGAAGCCTGCCAACAGGGTGATGAGGGCGGCGAGGTCGACGACCAGCCACAGCGCGGCGGCCGCGCCCGCGAGGACGACCGACAACACCTGGACCGCCACCAGGGGTAGGGGCGCGCGACGCCACAGGGCCAGGTAGACGGCCAGGAAGAGCAGGCACCCCTGCACCAGCAGGAGTTGGCCCAGGACGTGCTGTCCGGCGGCCAGGGTGATGCCGCCGGCTCCGAGCACGCCGGGCGCGAGGTGGGCCCACGGTTGGCGGAGTGCCTGGGCCCGTTCGAGGGCGATGACGGTGCCCATGAACCCGAGCACCATCACCATGCCGTGGACGCCGGGCAGGTGCTCGGCGTCCACCGGTGCCCAGACGCCCACCGCCAGCAGCGCGGCGTCGAGACCGGCCAGGAGCGAGGCCCCACCCAGCGCCAGCAGGGCGACCCGACCCCGCGCGAGGCGCGGTCCGGACGCCGTGGGCCGCCGGCGGGCGGGCGCCTGGGTGGGACTCACGGCGACCGGGTGTCGATCAGACGCGGGCGAGCTTGAGGGTCCAGGCGTCGGGGCCCTGCTCCAGGTAGGACACCTGGATCGAGTCACCGTGCGCCTCCTCGATCTGGGCCAGCAGGGGCAGCGGGTTGTGCGGGGCGACCAGCGCCAGCGCACGGCCCGGGGTCAGCGACGCGACCGCGCCGAGGATCGAGGCGTGACGGATGGCGTGCGGGATGATGCGCGCGTCGAGGACTGGGAGCTCCTCGTCGTGGTGACCGCAGGTGCAGCCGCCCTTCTTCTCGGTGATGGACAGGTCGGTCATTATTCCTCCTCGTAGCAGGGGGGCGACCCCCTGAGTCCGGTGGGGGTCGCCCTCACGACATTTATACACCACGAATTGTAATTATTCGAGTAGACTTCCTCCATGGACGCCAGCCAACTCGGACCGGCCCCCGCGCGCGCGGTGGAGCCGCTGACGCCCGCGCGCGCCCGGGTGGCCCAGGCCCTGGTCGACCTGGGCCCCAGGGCCTCGTTGTCAACACTCGCCCGTCACCTCGGGGGCCACCCGAACGCCACCCGTCAGCACCTCGAGGCGCTCGTGGCGGACGGGCACGCGACCGTCCAATCCCTCTCCACCGGCGCGCGTGGGCGTCCCGCCCAGGCCTGGACGATCACCCCGTCCGGGCGCCGGGCCCTGTCGGTCGACGCGACCGAGTCCGCCTACGCCGAATTGGTGGACGCGCTGGCGTCCCGCCTCGCCCACCATCCGGACGCCGAGGCCGAGGCCCACGCGATCGGCCGGGCCTGGGGTGCCCGTCGGGCCGGGGAGGGCCGGTCCCTGGTGGAGGTCCTGGAGGACCTGGGCTTCACCCCCGTCCCCGATGAGGCCTCGCCCACCCGGACGCGGCTCCTGACCTGCCCGATCCTGGACTCGGCCCAGACGCATCCCGAGGTGATCTGCGCGATCCACCAGGGGTTGGTGGAAGGGGCGCTCGGGCCGGACGCCGGCGTCCGACTGAAGCCGTTCGCCGAGCCGGGCGCCTGCGTCATCACCGTGGGACGGGAGGACGGACCCGCGGGCTGAGCGCCCATTCCGCCCCGGGCAACCCCACTTTCCCGGAGCGGAAAGCTACGGTAGCGTAAGTTACCCAAGCTTTTACACACCACAAGGGACCATCATGGCAAGTCAGCACCCGATCATCATCCAGGGCGGGATGGGTGTTGCTGTCTCGTCCTGGAAGCTGGCCAACGCGGTCGCACGCGCCGGACAGCTGGGGGTGGTGTCCGGAACCGCCCTCGACGGTGTGGTCGCCCGCGTCCTGCAGGACGGCGACCCGGGGGGTCACGTCCGCCGAGCCTTGGCGCACTTCCCCTTCCCCGAGATCGCCGAGCGGGTGTTGGCCACCTACTACCTCCCCGAGGGGCGCCCGCAGGGGCAGCCCTACCGCCCGCACCCCACCCTCACCATCGCGCCCAGCCGTCCGGCCATCGAACTCAGCCTTGTCGGCAACTTCGCCGAGGTCTGGCTCGCCAAGGAGGGCCACGACGGCGTGGTGGGCATCAACTTCCTGCAGAAGATCCAGACCGCGACGCTGTCCGCCACGCTCGGCGCGATGCTGGCCGGCGTCGACTACGTGCTGATGGGGGCCGGCATCCCCAAGGAGATGCCCCGCGTGCTCACCGACTTCGCCGCCGGGCGTCCCGGCCGCATGACCATCGAGGTCGACGACCAGACGCGCACGCACACCGCCGTCCTCGACCCGCGGACCTACCTCGGCGACACGCTGCCCGAGCTGAAGCGTCCCCACTTCCTGGCCATCATCTCCCTGCACGTGCTGGGCGGCTACCTCGCCCGGGACGCCGAGATCCGCCCCGACGGCTTCGTCGTCGAGGGTCCCGTGGCCGGGGGCCACAGCGCCCCGCCGCGGGGCAAGCTCACGCTGAACGACCAGGGCGAGCCCATCTACTCCGCCAAGGACGACGCCGACGTCGCCAAGATGGTCGCCCTCGGGCTCCCGTTCTGGCTGGCCGGCGCCTGGTCGACCCCCGAGAAGGTCGCCACCGCCCTCGAGCAGGGCGCCGAGGGCGTCCAGTGCGGCACGATCTTCGCGCTGGCGTCCGAGTCGGGGCTGACCGACGAGATCCGCGGCGAACTGCTCGACGAACTCCGCACCGGCACGCTCCAGGTGAGGAACGACGCCCTCGCCTCTCCGACGGGGTTCCCGTTCAAGGTCGCCAGCCTCCCCGGCACCCTGTCGGAACAGCCCGTCTACGAGGCCCGCAACCGCATCTGCGACCTGGGTTACCTCCGCCAGCCCGCCGAGCGCCCGGACGGCTCGATCGTCTACCGGTGCGCCTCCGAACCGGTCCACATGTACGTCAAGAAGGGCGGCGACGTGGCCGAGACCGTGGGCCGCAAGTGCCTGTGCAACGCGCTGTTCGCCAACATCGGCATGCCCCAGCGCCGCAGGGACGGCTATGTCGAGGCCCCCGCGATCACCCTGGGTTCCGACCTCGACGGCGCGCGCGGGCTGCAGGCCGCCCATCCCGACGGCTGGACCGGCGCGCAGGCGGTCACGTGGCTCCTGCGTGACGTCCCCGCCACCTGATCCGATGGGACGCCGGCGCGCGCGTCCGCCCCTGCCGCAACGCGACGGGCTGGACGCCGTCTGGGTCCGGACGCCGGCACGGGTGGGCGACGCGCCCGCGCCCTGGCCGACACTGGACGCCTTCCTGCGCGACCGGCTCCCCCCACGCGTCCCGGTCGAGTCCTGGCTCGACCAGGGCCGCTTTGTGGACGCCGCCGGTCACCCTCTGCAGCCGGGAACCCCCTACACGCCGGCCACGATGGTCTGGTTCCACAAGGACCCGGCCGTCGACCCCGAGCCGGCGGACCTCGTCGTCCTGCACCGCGACGATCGCATCGTCGTCGTCGACAAGCCCGCCTTCCTGGCGACGACCCCGCGCGGTGAGCACGTCAACCGTTCGGCCCTCGTGAAGCTGCGCCGCCAGTTGGGGCTGCCCGACCTCGCCCCGGCCCACCGACTCGACCGGCTCACGGCGGGCGTCCTGCTGTTCACGGTCCATCGCCAGCATCGTGCGGCCTACCAGGAGCTCTTCGCGCAGCGACGGGCCCAGAAGACTTACGAGGCCCTCGCCCCCGCGATCCCGGCGCTGGCCGAGCCCCGGGTCGTCCATAGCCACATCGTCAAGCGCCGAGGATCGCTGCAGGCCGAGGAGCTCCCGGGTGAGCCGCCCAACGCCGAAACCGTCGTCACCCTCGTCGAGACCCGCGGCGCGGTGGGGCGCTATCGCCTCATGCCGACCACGGGGCGGACGCACCAACTGCGCGTCCACCTGAACTCGCTCGGCGCGCCGATCGTCGGCGACCCGCTCTACCCCTCAGTACGGGACGAGCTCGATGACGTCACCGACCCGCTCCGGCTCGTCGCGCGCACGCTCGCCTTCTCCGACCCGGTGGACGGCCAAGCCCGGGAGTTCACCTCCCGGGCTTGGCTCGCCTGGCCCTGAGGGCGGAGGTCAATCCATGTGCGGGTGGTGTTCCCGCCAGGCCTCACGCCGCTCGTGGAAGTCCTCCTCGACCACCTCGGCGATGTTGGCACCGAACTCGCCGGGCGCACCCGTCCCCTGGACAAGGTTGGACGTCACGGTCGCTGCGACGATCGCGGTGTGGCCGCGACGGTTGATCCGGCGCTCGACCGCTTGGGCCGCCAGGGTGAGCAGCCAGTTCAGCAGCACGAAGATGACGCCGATGATGATGTAGGCAGCCACGACGTTACCGTAGCGGGAGCCGAGCTGACGCCCCGCCGCGATGAGCTCGGGGTAGGTGATCGCGGTGCCCAGCGCGCTGTCCTTCAGCACGACGACGAGCTGGCTCATCAGCGCCGGCAGCATCGCGGTCAGGGCCTGCGGCAGCTGGATCGAACGCAGCGTCTGTCCGGGCGTGAGCCCCACGGCCAGGCCGGCCTCCCCCTGCCCCTTCGGCAACTGGTGGACGCCGGAGCGCACCAGCTCGGCGATGACCGAACCGTTGTAGAGGGTCAGGGCGATGACCACGGCCCAGAAGGACGCCTCGGCCCCCGGCATCCGCAGGGTGCGGGCCAGGTAGAAGAACGCGAAGATCATCATCATGAGCACCGGCACGGACCGGAAGAACTCGACGATCACCCCGCAGGCCCAACGCACCGCAACGACCTGCGACAGTCGGCCCATGCCGAACACCAAGCCGAACACGACCGCGAAGACGACCGAGACGGCGGCTGCCTGCAGTGTCTTCAGCAGGCCGGGCAGGATGTACTGGATCCACGTCTCGCCGAGCAGGAACGGCGTCCACAGGGCCGGCTCGAGCTGCCCCTGCACCCAGAACTTCCAGAGCAGGGCGGCCAGGATGCCGAGGCCGAGCAGCGCGCCCACGACCGTCAGGATCGCGTGCCGGCGCCGGGCCTTCGGGCCGGGTGCGTCGAAGAGGACGGCCTGGGCGCTCATCGCTTCACCGCCAGGTGCCGCGAGAGGGTGGTGAACCCGACGCCGATCGGGAGCGTCAGGATGACGAAGCCGAGGGCGAAGATGAAGAAGACGAGCAGGCTGCCGGTCTCGTTCTCGATGATGGTGCGCATGATCGCGGACGCCTCCGGGACGCCGATGATCGCGGCGACGGTGGTGTTCTTGATCAACGCGATCAGCACCGAGCCCAGCGGGGCGATCGAGCCGCGGAACGCCTGCGGCAGGATGACCTCCCTCAGCGACTGGGCGAACGTCAGGCCGATGGCGCGGGCGGCCTCGGCCTGCCCGACGGGGACGGTGTTGACGCCCGAACGGAGGGCCTCGCACACGAAGGAGGCATGGTAGGCGGACAGGCCGATGATGGCCCACCAGTACACCTTCACCGCTTGGGGGAACGACTCGGGAACCGGCGACAGCTGCAGGATGTAGAGGGCTCCCAGCACGCAGAAGACCAGGATCAGCGTCAACGGCGTGTTGCGGGCGACGTTGACGTAGAACGCACCCAACACCTGCAGCACCTTCACGGGCGACACCCGCATGACGGCGAGGATCGTTCCGAGGATGAGTGAGCCGAGGGCGGACCACAGCGCCAACTGGACGGTCATCCAGAAGGCCCCGAGGATGTCGTACCTCGTGAGGATGTCGATCATGCGTCCTCCGGGTTGGCGCGGGCGTTGTTCTTGCAGCTGAGGTGGCCCTCCCAGCAGAGGTGGGCATGCCGGGCCAGCATGCCCACCTCGTCAGCTGGGATCAGGAGCAGGCGGCCGGGGTGGGGGGGTTGCCCGGGCCGGGGGTGTACTTGGCCGGGCCGAGGGTCTTGTCGACCGCCGCCTTCCACGCACCGTCGTCCACCATCTTCTTGATGGCCGCGTTCACCTTCTCGCAGGTGGCCGTGTCACCCTTCTTGAGGCCGACGCCGTAGTTCTCCTTGGTGAACGGGTCACCGACGAGCTTGAGCTTGCCCGCGTACTGCGGCTGCGCCGCGAAGCCGGCGAGGATCGTGTCGTCGGTGGTCACCGCGTCGATGCCCTTGGAGAGCAGGGCCGGCAGGCACTCGGAGTAGGTGCCGAACTCCTGGAGCTGGACGCCGGGGTACTGGTCCTTGATCTTCTGGGCCGGCGTCGAGCCGGTGACGGAGCAGAGCTTCTTGCCGTCCAGGGTGTCGGGACCGGTGATGGCGGTCTCGTCCGAACGGACCAGGAGGCCCTGGCCGGCGATCAGGTAGGGGCCGGCGAAGGAGACGCGCTCCTTGCGCTTGTCGGTGATCGAGTAGGTGGCGAAGATCAGGTCGACCTGGCCGGTCTCGATCAGGGTCTCCCGCTGGGCGCTCGGCGACTCGACCCAGGTGATGTCGTCCTCCTCGTGGCCGAGTTCCTTGGCGACGTACTTGGCGACCTCGACGTCGAAGCCCGTGTAGGTCGAGCCCTCGCGCAGGCCGAGACCCGGCTGGTCGAACTTGATGCCGATCTTGATGCCGTCCCCGGCGGCCCCGCCAGGTGCCGCGGAGCCTCCCGGGGCAGCGGTGCCGCCACCACAGGCGGCGAGGGTCAGGGCGAGGCCGGCCGCGACCACGCCTCCCATCAGTCGTCGTGTGAACATGGGTTCCTCCTGGGATTCCGGTGTGCGTCAGAACCGCTTGCGGCGTCCGTGCCGGGCGGTGGGATCAGTGGGTGAGGATCTTGCCGAGGAAGTCCTTGGCGCGATCCGACTTCGGGCGGGTGAAGAACTCCTCGGGAGTGCCCTCCTCCACGATCTGGCCGCCCGCGAGGAACACCACGCGGTTGGCCGCCTTGCGGGCGAAGCCCATCTCGTGCGTCACGACCACCATCGTCATGCCGTCCTTGGCGAGCTGGATCATGACGTCGAGGACCTCGTTGATCATCTCCGGGTCGAGCGCCGAGGTCGGCTCGTCGAAGAGCATCACCTTGGGCTCCATGGCCAGGGCGCGAGCGATGGCGACACGCTGCTGCTGGCCACCCGACAGCTGGGCGGGGTACTTGTTCGCCTGCTCTTCCACGCCGACGCGCTTGAGCAACTCCATCGCGCGCGCGTCGGCGTCCGCCTTCTTCATGTTGCGGACCTTGATGGGGCCCAACGTGACGTTCTCCAGGATCGTCTTGTGGGCGAACAGGTTGAACGACTGGAACACCATGCCGACGTCGGCGCGCAGCTTGGCGAGTTGCTTGCCCTCCTCCGGCAGTTGCTGTCCGTCGATCGTGATGGTGCCGTCGGTGATGGTCTCCAAGCGGTTGATCGTCCGGATCAGGGTCGACTTGCCCGAACCGGACGGACCGATCAGGACCACGACCTCGCCCCGGTTGATCGTCAGGTTGACCTGCTTGAGGGCCTGCATGTCCCCGTAGTGCTTGTTCACGTCCTTGAGGACGACCAACGGCTCCGACATGCGTCGCAACCTATCGAGTCGACGTGGGGGCTGTCTGCACCAAATACCGCCCCAGAGAGTAACCATGCGATTACATTTCGGCGGACGCCCCGGGCCCGGCCGCACCTTCCGGCGTCCGCGGAAGCTCTCGCATCCGGCCGAACCTGCCCAGGAACGGTGCCGCCGACAACACGTTGAAGGCGGCCCCGATCCACAACGCCGGGATGGTGCCCAGCGCGCCGCCGAGCCCCCCGCCGAGCAACGCGGCGAGCGGCATGATCCCCCAGACCACGAAGCGGATGGACGCGTTCATCCGACCCAGCAGCCGCGGCGGGCACAGGCGCTGGCGCGCCGAGACCTGGATGACGTTGTAGACAACCACGGCCAGCGAGAACAGCAGGGCCGAGGCGACCAAGAGCGGCACGGCGGCGGCCGGGAGGAAGGCAGACGCGGGAACGAGGAGCATCGCCCCACCCGCGAGCAGGAGAGACGCCCGCAGCGTCGGCCCCTCCCCGAACCGGGCCCCGAGTCGGGCGGCGAGCATCGAGCCCAGCAGGCCGCCGATCGCCCCCAGCGACATGACCACCCCGAAGACCGCCGGTTGCAGGCCGAGGATGCGCAGGACGAGCAGCGATTGGAGCGTGAAGACGATCGTCGAGCCCAGGTTCGACAGCGCCGTCGCCGCCAGCACCCGGCGCAGCAGCGGCTGGGCGAACACGAACGCCAGGCCCTCGCGGATCTCCGTCACCAGCGGACGACGCTCGGACGCCGGCGGCGGCACTTCGTCGTCGCGGATCATGGCGAGCGTGACGGCGGACGCGAGGAACCCCGCCGCGTTGGCCAGCAGGAGGACGGGCGCCGAGACCACGGCGAGCAGGGCGCCGGCCGCAGCCGGTCCGCCGAGTCGGGCGACCTGCGCGGTCGATTCCAGCTTGCCGTTGGCGTCCGAGACAGCGGCGGGGTGGACGAGGATCGGCACGTAGCTCTGGTACGCGACATCGAAGAAGACCGTGGCGATGCCGACGACGGCGGCCACCACGACGAGGTGCCAGAACGTGAGGACCCCGGCGAACCACAGCGCCGGGATCAACACGACCAGGCCGGTTCGCACCAGGTCCGCGACGATCATGACCCGCCGCTTGCGCCAACGGTCCACCCACGCGCCGGCGACGAGGCCCACCAGGAGGAACGCCGCCGTGTTCGCCGCGTTGAGGTACCCCATCTGCGCCTCGGTGGCGTGGAGCACCGACACGGCGAGCACCGCCATCGCCAGGCCCTCGAACTGGAAGCCCACCTGCGACAGGGACTGCCCGATCCAGAACGCCCTGAAGCCCGGCTGGGCGAGGGCGCCGGAGGAGGACGGGTCACCGGGAGCAGCCACGGGCGGCAGCCTAGCCCCCGCCCCGGCGGCGTCGGTTACCGCGCTACAGGACCTCGCCCGGCGCGTAGGCCGCACCCTCGGGATGCCTCACCGCCAGCTCGCGGACGCGCTCGACGACGGCGTGCACCTGCGCGGCGGCAGACCCCGTGAGCTCGAGCGGGTTCGCGACGGCGGCGTCCAGCACGGAGCGGTCGACGCCGAGGCGCGGGTCGCCGGCGAGGCGGTCGAGCAGGTCGTTGTCCTTGCGGCCGGTGCGGCGCATGTCCAGGGCGACGGCGACGGCGTGCTCCTTGATCACCTCGTGCGCAACCTCACGGCCCACGCCGTGCTGGACGGCGGCCATGAGCACCTTCGTGGTGGTGAGGAACGGCAGGTAGCGCTGGAGCTCGGCCTCGATGACGGCCGGGAACGCGCCGAACTCGCCCAGCACGGTGAGGAACGTCTCGAACAGGCCGTCCAAGGCGTAGAAGGCGTCGGGCAGGGCGACACGGCGGACGACGGAGCAGGACACATCGCCCTCGTTCCACTGGTCCCCCGCCAGCTCACCGACCATGGAGAGGTAGCCGCGCAGCACCACCGACAGGCCGTTGACGCGCTCGCACGAGCGGGTGTTCATCTTGTGGGGCATGGCGGACGAGCCGACCTGGCCCTCCTTGAACCCCTCGGTCACGAGCTCGGCGCCGGCCATCAGGCGGATCGACGTGGCCACGTTCGACGGGGCCGCCGCGACCTGGACCAGCGCAGAGAGCACGTCGACGTCCAGGGAGCGCGGGTAGACCTGCCCCGTCGAGGTGAGCACGCGCTCGAACCCGAGGTGCTTCGCGACGCGCTGCTCCAACTCGGCGAGCTTGGCGGCGTCCCCGCCCAGCAGGTCGAGCATGTCCTGCGCGGTGCCGACCGGGCCCTTGATGCCGCGGGCCGGGTAGCGCTCGACCAGGTTGTCGACCCGGTCGTACGCCACGAGCAGTTCGTCGATGGCGGTGGCGAAGCGCTTGCCGAGGGTGGTCATCTGCGCGGCCACGTTGTGCGAGCGGCCGGCGATCGGCTGGTCGCGGTACTGCACCGCGAGGCGCGACAACGCCACCAGCACGGAGACGACCCGCTCCCGGACCAGCTTCAGCGACGCGAGCACCTGGTACTGCTCGACGTTCTCGGTCAGGTCGCGCGACGTCATGCCCTTGTGGACGTGCTCGTGGCCGGCCAGCGCGTTGAACTCCTCGATGCGGGCCTTCACGTCGTGGCGGGTCACGCGCTCGCGGGCGGCGATCGAGCCGAGGTCGACCTGCTCCAGCACCTCGCGGTAGTCGGCGAGCACGGCGTCCGGGTCGTCACCGCCGAAGTCGACCCCCAGGTCGCGCTGGGCCTCCAGCACGGCCAGCCAGAGGCGGCGCTCGCCGACGATCTTGTGCTCGGGGCTCCACAGGTCACGCATCGCGGGGGACGCGTAGCGGGTGGCCAGCACGTTCGGGACGGTCATGGTGCTCCTCAGGGCGACTCGGCAACCCGCTCATTCTCCCACGGCGAGTCACCACGGCCCGGGCGTGGGCCCACTTTCTCCCGACGTAGCGCCATCTGGACCACATTTGGTCGGTGCGTCGGCAAGCGGAAACACGCTGACAAGGGGTTCCAAGTCCAGCACGGTGCCTTCGTGTGGTCCAGATGGCGCTACCCCAACGCGAGGCGCGGGGCCCAACGGCCGGGTCAGAGCGTCGGCGTCCCGATCAGCCCCGACGCCGCGCGCTCGGCGATGTCGCGGCGGCAGAACAGCGTGGGGGCCTCCAGCGCGTCGATGGCGGCGTAGGCCTTCGTGCGCGCCGCCCCCAGGTCGGACGCCCGCGCCACGACCCCCAGCACACGGCCACCCGATGCGACGAGGTGCTCCTCGACCAAGGAGGTTCCGGCGTGGAGGACGTGCACGGCGTCCCCCTCGACGACCTCGGGCCCGCAGCCGAACACGTGCGGACCCTCGATGCGTCCGCCCTTGTCCGGGACGCCCGGATACCCGTTCGCGGCCAGCACCACGATGACGGCGGAGTCCGACGACCAGCGCAGCTCCCCCACCTCGGCCAGGCGGCCGGTGGCGGCGGCGTCCAGCACCTCACCCAGCGGGGACTCCAGCAGCGACAGGACGGCCTGGGTCTCGGGGTCGCCGAACCGGCAGTTGAACTCGATGACCTTCAGGCCGCGGGAGGTGAGGGCCAGCCCCGCGTACAGCAGTCCGGTGAAGGGGGTCCCCCGGCGGCGCATCTCGTCGACGGTCGGCTGGACGACCTCGCGCATGATGGCGTCCACCAAGCCGTCGGGCGCCCACGGCAGCGGGGTGTAGGCACCCATGCCGCCCGTGTTGGGGCCCGCGTCGCCGTCGAAGGCGCGCTTGAAGTCCTGGGCCGGCAGCAGGGGAAGAGCGGTGACGCCGTCGGTGATCGCGAACAGCGAGACCTCGGGACCGTCGAGGTATTCCTCGACGATGGCGGGCAGGGCTCCTTCGGCGTGCGCGAGGGCGGCGTCCCGGTCGGAGGTCACGATCACGCCCTTGCCCGCGGCCAAGCCGTCCTGCTTCACCACATACGGCGGGCCGAAATGGTCGATCGCCTGGGCCACGTCGTCCAGGGTGGTGCAGTACACCGACCCGGCCGTCGGCACCCCGGCCGCCTGCATGATCATCTTGGCGAACTGCTTCGACCCCTCGATCTGGGCGGCCTCGGCCGAGGGTCCGAAGCAGGCGATGCCGGCCGCGCGCACGGCGTCCGCCACCCCCGCGACGAGCGGCGCCTCGGGGCCGACCACGACCAGGTTGACGCCCAGCGACCGGGCCAGGTCGACCACGGCGGCACCGTCGGTGGCGTCGACGAGGTGGTTGGTGGCGAACGCCGCCGTCCCGGGGTTGCCGGGGGCGCAGTGGAGGGCCACCACCGAGGGGTCGCGGTGCAGGGCGAGGGCGAGCGCGTGCTCGCGTCCTCCGCTGCCGAGGACGAGGACGGTCAGTTCACGGGCCACCGGGTCAGCCTATCGACTCGGACGCCGCCCGGCGGGCGGTGGGTTCGTCCCGTGACTCGCTCTTCGTGGCGGATGACCCTCAGATCAGGTCGTGGATCATCACGGCCTCCTCGCGGCCGGGGCCGACGCCGATGCCGGAGATGCGGCAGCGGATCAGCTCCTCCAGGCGCCGGACGTAGGCCTGGCACGTGGCGGGCAGCTCGTCGAAGGTGCGGCACCCGGAGATGTCCTCGGTCCAGCCGTCGAGGTACTCATAGATCGGCTCGGCCTTGACGAGGTCGTTCATCAGCACCGGGTAGTGCTCGAGCCGGCGCCCGTCGACCTCGTAGGCCACGCAGACCGGAATCTTCTCCCAGCCGGTGAGGATGTCCAGCTTGGTGAGGAACACGTCGGTGACACCGTTGTAGGTGCAGGCGGCCTCGACGACGAGCGGGTCGAACCAGCCGCAGCGGCGCGGGCGTCCGGTCGTGGTGCCGAACTCGCCACCGTCGTTGCGGAGGCGATCGCCGTCGGCATCGAGCAGCTCCGTCGGGAAGGGACCCTCACCCACGCGCGTCGTGTAGGCCTTGGCGATGCCGATGATGCGGTCGAGCTTGTTCGGACCCACGCCCGAGCCGGTGCAGGCGCCGGCGGCGATCGGGTTGGACGAGGTCACGTACGGGTACGTGCCGTGGTCGACGTCGAGGTGGTGCGCCTGAGCGCCCTCGAACACGACGAGCTTGTCGGCCTCGAGGGCGTCGTTCAGCTCGCGGGCGACGTCGCGCACCATCGGGCGGACGCGGTCGGCGAAGCTCAGCAGGTGGTCGGCGACCTCGGTCGCGTCGATCTCCATCTGGTTGTAGACCTTCACCAGCAGCTGGTTCTTCTGGATCAGCGAGGCGGCGACCTTGTCGCGCAACAGCTGCTCGTCGAGCAGGTCCTGGATGCGGATGCCGACGCGGTTGATCTTGTCGGCGTACGCCGGTCCGACGCCGCGGCCGGTGGTGCCGATCTTGCGCTTGCCGAGGAATCGCTCGGTGACCTTGTCAAGCACCTTGTGGTAGGGGGCGATGATGTGCGCGTTGGCGCTGATGATGAGCCGGGACGTGTCGATGCCGCGGGCCTCCAGGGCGTCGATCTCGCTGAACAGCACCTCGAGGTCGACGACGACGCCGTTGCCGATCACCGGGATGCCCGGGTTGAGGATGCCGCTGGGCAGCAGGTGGAGCGCGTACTTCTCCCCGTTGACGACGAGCGTGTGGCCGGCGTTGTTGCCGCCCGAGTAGCGCACCGTGTAGTCGACCGTGTCGCCGAGTTGGTCGGTGGCCTTTCCCTTGCCCTCGTCCCCCCACTGGGTCCCGATCACGACGATGCCAGGCATGCGTTGCCCCTTCTCACAAAGCGAAAGCCCGGTGCAAGACTGCCGGGCTCTTACCGCGGCATCCTATCGGAAAGGCTGTCCGGACGCCGGGGTTGCCAGCCGAAGGCCCTCAGAGGGTGAGTGGGCGCGTCCGGGCCAGCTCGACGTATCCCTCCTCGGAGGCCTCGAGCAGGAACAGCACGCACCGTTCGTATTCCTCCAGCTCGCCGATGCGCCTGGCGGCACAGGCGAGGGCCCACAGGGCGCGGAGGAAGCCCTGGTTCGGCTCGTGCTCCCACGGGATCGGTCCCCGGCCCCGCCAGCCGGCTCGGCGCAGCGCGTCCAGACCTCGGTGGTAGCCCGTGCGGGCGAAGGCGTACGCCGAGAGGTCGCCCTGCGTGGTGTGCGCGCTGAGGGATCCCTCGGCCAGCAGCGCCCACGCCAGCGAGGAGGACGGGTGCCGCGCGACCACGTCCAGGAAGGAACTCTCCCCCAGCGTCACGATGTCCGCGAGCGCCTCGTCGACCGGGAGTTCGGTACGACCCACAGGGGCAGCCAGCAGCAAGGTGCGTGCGTCAGACATGAGGGCAGCCTAGTGTGTCCGCCCTCCGCGACCGGGCAGGCCCCTCAGGCGCGGTTGAGCGTGTCCACCAGCGCTTTGGCCGACGACAGGGTCAGTCGTGGCTCCGCATCCCGGAGGACCTTGATGGCGTACGCCGGGTCCGAATCCGAGTCGACACCGGCGTCGAAGAGCGTGGCCAGGGCCCACAGGCGCGCCTCGTGCCCGGGGCCCGTGGTCGAGCGCTCCCCGAAGATGGTCTCGAGGTTGCTGGCGACGCTCGGCTGGTGACCCCGCGACATGATGACGACCACCAGGACGAACGCCACGAGCAGGACGCCGGTCTCGAGCGGTCCGATCTGCATGGGACCACGCTAGCAAGCCCTTTCGGGGCCGCCCAGAGCTAGCCTTCATGATTGGTCCGCGCCGCGTCCCGCGATCCGAGCGTCCGCGAACCGTGAGAGGAACCCGATGAGCAACCAGCTGGCCAACCTCTGGACCACCGCCGCTTGGCGCGAGGCAGCACGCGTCCGTGCCGGCGAGGTCGACATCGAGCACCTGTACGTCGGCCTCATCGCCGTCGGCGGCTCCGCGGCGCAGCTGTTGGGTGCCCACGGCATCACGCTCGTCTCGGCCCGTCGCCGCATCCGGGAGGCCCACCCCGGCGGGGTCCCCATCGTCAGCGTCGATGTCGCTGACCTGCCCTCGCCCATCCACGTCATGCAGCCCGGCGACGCGGCGTGGAAGGGGTCCCCGCGCGCGGTCGAACTCATCGGGGCCGCCAAGGTGACCGACACCTACGAGATCCTCATCACCCTGCTGAAGGAACCCTCCGGCACGGTCCGCCGCCTCGTCGCCGCCGACGGCGTCACCCCGCAGGACCTCGTCCCCGAGCTCAAGGCCGGCGCGGATGACCCCTATTCCACGACGCGAGCCGAACCCGACGCCACGTTGTTGCCCGGCCCGGCCCGCGCCCAGCGTGTCCAGCGCTTCGTGTCGGCCCCCCTCGACCTCGTGGCGGACGCCCTGGCCGACCCCGCCCTGCTGCGGCTGTGGTCCTACGACCCCACGAAGGCGGACGTCTCCGAGGGTGGGCTCACGGTCCGCCACGAGAAGGGCGGACAGGCCCTGACCGTCCGGCTGGGGGTGACGACCGGGACGGACGGGGACCGGCGAGTCGTGACGTGGACCCAGGAAGCCCTCGACGGGCGGTACGCCGGCCAGCGGCTCACCTACGACCGGTTCGAGGTCTCCCCTGCCCCCGGCGGCGCGCTCATCGTGCGCACGGCCGGACGCCGGACGTTCGGCCTGCTCGGATGGCTCGCCTCGCCCTTCACCGACCGGTTCATCGGGTGGGGCATGCTGCACACCATGCAGGCCATCACCTTCGGCATCGCCGACCGCCAGCCGAGTTGACGCTCGCGTCCCGCCCCCACCTGAGAGGATCGCCCCATGCCACGACCCCTGCGCCAGGAGCCCTGCCAGTCGAGGTGCGACTGGTCCCCGACCGGTGAGACGCGCGACGACATGCTGGTGTTCGCGTGCGCGGGCTGCCACTCGGAGTGGGTCCGCACCGAGGGCTGGACGCCCCGCAACCTCGACGGTTCCATCGCCGCAGCGGTCGTCGACGAACTGACGCGCTCCTGAAACGCGGACGCCGCGGGGCAGCAGTGCTGCGCCCGCGGCGTCCGACGTGGTCAGGGCGGCGGTGGCCAGACCGGCAGGGTCAGGCCGGCAGGGTCACTTGCCGGACGTACCGACCGAACCCAGGTCCTGGCAGGCCTCGACGATGCGCGCGGACATCGCGTTCTCGGCCTCCTTGCCCCAGGCGCGGGGGTCGTACTGCTTCTTGTTGCCGACGTTCCCGTCGATCTTGAGGACGCCGGCGTAGTTGCCCAGCATCCAGCCGGCCACCGGGCGGGTGAACGCGTACTGGGTGTCGGTGTCGACGTTCATCTTGACGACGCCGTAGGACACCGCGTCGGCGATCTCCTGCTCCGAGGAGCCCGAGCCGCCGTGGAAGACGAGGTCGAACGGCTTGTCCTTGCCGTACTTGGCGGCGACGGCGTCCTGGATCTCCTTCAGGACCTGCGGGCGCAGCTTGACCGCACCGGGCTTGTACACGCCGTGCACGTTGCCGAAGGTGAAGGCCGCCATGTAGCGACCCTTCTCGCCCAGGCCGAGGGCCTCGGCGGTGCGGAGGCCGTCCTCGGGGGTGGTGTAGAGCTTCTCGTTGATCTCGTTGGCGACGCCGTCCTCCTCGCCACCGACCACCCCGATCTCGATCTCGAGGATCTGCTTGTTGTACGCGGTGAGCTTCAGCAGCTCCTCGGCGATCTGGAGGTTCTCGGCCATCGGAACGGCGGAGCCGTCCCACATGTGCGACTGGAACAGCGGATCCTGGCCGGCGGCGACGCGCTGGCGGGAGATCTCGAGCAGCGGGCGGACGTAGGTGTCCAGCTTGTCCTTGGGGCAGTGGTCGGTGTGGATCGCGACGTTGATCGGGTACTTGCGGGCGACCACGTGGGCGAACTCGGCGAGCGCGACCGCGCCGGTCACCATGTCCTTGACGCCCTGGCCCGACCCGTACTCAGCGCCACCGGTGGAGAACTGGATGATGCCGTCGGAGCCGGCGTCGGCGAAGCCCTTGAGGGCCGCGTTCAGGGTCTGGGACGAGGTCACGTTGATGGCCGGGTATGCGAAGCCCTTCGACTTCGCACGATCGATCATCTCGGCGTACACGTCGGGGGTTGCAATGGGCATCTGTCACTCCTTGGTGAGTCCTTCTGAGAACGCACCCCATTCAACCGCAAAACCCGGGCGATCGCCCGCATCAGCATCGGTCGCCCGCCCACTGGACGGTCCGCCGGAACGGAGGGACGGAGCCACCGACGCCCCTGCCTCGGGTCAGCCGTCGAGAGGCGTCAGGTCGACGTGGTGCCGGTTGCCGGACAGCGCGCGGACGGCGGAGTCGACCGCCGAGGGCGCGTGGGTGAGCCAGTCGACCGGCACCTCGCGCCACGCGCCGTTGGTCGCGACGACCACGAGCCGCCCCGAGCCACCACCCGCGCCCGGGAGGGCGACCAGGTGGTCGACGTCCTCCCAGGCGAGGTAGTTGTCGAGGTGGAGCCCACCGCGTCCGATGCCGAGGGCGAGGCCCTCGTGCAGGCGGCCGATCGCGCGCTTGGCGCGGACGACCGCCACGATGGCATGGACCAGCAACCCGACCGAGATCCCCACGCTGATGACGAGGATGCCCCAGAAGAGGGCGTCGAGGTGCTCACGATTGAGCCACATGATGATGCCCCAGAACAGCAGGGACACCACGAGGCTGATCGAGCGGCCGACGACCCGCCCGCGCTTGACGCGGTAGAGCTCGACGGCGGGGTGCGGGTCGAAGAAGACCGGGTAGTCCAGCGCCTCGCGTGGCGGGGGCGTCCACTCCTGCGGCGGACGCGTGTGCTGGCTCATGCCGCCATGCTACTCAGCGCGCGCGAGCCCAGCCTCGAGCACCCCCGTCAGGGTGCGCCGGGTGATGAGCAGGCGGAGGCTCCAGGCCCCGGCGGTCGTCAGCGGGGGTCGGACCCGGGAGCGGCGTCCCGAGGGTGCTGCAGCGACCAGTGGTACATCGCGATGGCCGCAGCGGCCCCGGCGTTCAGGGAGCGCGTTGACCCGTGCTGGGTGATCGCGACGAGTGCCTCACAGGCGTCCACCACCTCGTCGGTCAGTCCGGGGCCCTCGGAGCCGAAGACCAGGCAGCACTCCCGGGGCAACTGGGCCGTCTCCAGCGGGACCGAGCCGGGCAGGTTGTCCACCCCCACCAGGCTGACGCCCGCGGCGTCCGCCCAGGCGACGAAGTCGGCGACCGACGGGTGGTGGTGGACGTGGAGGTACCGGTCGGTCACCATCGCGCCGCGGCGGTTCCAGCGGCGGCGTCCGAGGATGTGGACACCGGCGACGTTGAACGCGTTGGCCGTCCGGACGACCGACCCGATGTTGAAGTCGTGCTCCCAGTTCTGGATCGCCACGTGCAGCGGTGCGCGCCGCGTGTCGAGGTCGGCGACGATCGCCTCCAGTCGCCAGTAGCGGTACTCGTCAATGACGTTGCGAGCGTCCCCAAGGGCGAGGAGTTCGGGGTCGAGGCGCGGGTCGTCCGGCCATGGCAGCGGGTGCGGCCCGACGCCGACCAGCGGCGCGGTGGGGTCGGCAACCGGTTCGATCTCGCTCACCGACCCAAGGTAGCCTGACTGGCGCAGCACGCCCCCACCCAGCGCATTGAGGACCAGCATGACTGAAGAGACCCCCGTCCGCCCCGGCGCCCCCGACGCGACCGACCTGCACGACCCCGACAGCGTCGGCGCCTGGCTGGTCCGACTCCTGAAGGGCATCGCGGTCGGGGTCGGGTTCATCCTGCCGGGGCTCTCCGGCGGCGTGCTCGCCGTGATCTTCAAGATCTACGATCCGCTGATCAAGTTCCTGGCCCACCCGTTCAAGAACTTCTGGCGTCAGGTGAAGTACTTCCTTCCCGTCGGCATCGGCGGCATCATCGGCGTGGTCCTGTTCTCGATCATCGTCGCCGCCGCGTTCGGACGCTACGAGGCCGCCTTCGTCTGCCTCTTCATCGGCTTCGTGATCGGCACCTTCCCGAGCCTGTGGCGTCAGGCCGGCAAGAAGGGACGCACCGCGAAGCACCTGGTGATCCTCGCGATCTCGGCCGCGGTCATCTTCGCCATCATGCTCATCGGCGGCGGTCTGAACCTGCAGGTCCCGCCCAGCATCCCCGTGTGGCTGGGCTCCGGCGCGCTCATCGGCCTGGGCGTCATCGTCCCGGGCATGAGCCCGTCGAACTTCCTCATCTACTTCGGCCTGTACGACAAAATGGCCGAGGGCATCAAGGACTTCGACCCGGCCGTCTTCATCCCGCTGGCCATCGGGCTCGTCCTGTGTGTGGGGCTGTTCGCCAAGGCCGCCAACTGGGCCTTCGAGCGCCACTACGCGGGCATGTACCACTTCATCCTCGGCATGGTCGCCGGGTCGTCAATCGCGATCTTCCCGACCGTCGTCCTCGCCCCGGACGCCATCGCGAAGGCCGGGCTCGGCATGGGGGCCTTCCTCGCCTTCTGCGCCGTCATGCTGGTCCTCGGCATCATCGCCTCGTGGCTGTTCTCCAAGCTCGAGGACCGGTACGCCGACGAGCGGGAGGCGATCGAGGCGCTCTGACGCCTCGGCGTCCACCCCCTCGGAGGCGGCGGCCTCCTCGTCGGACGCGGCGGTGCCGGCTTCCTCCCCCGCCCAGCGCCGGGAGGCGAAGTCGGCCACCAGCGCCGTGTCGAGCATCCACATCGCACGCTGCAGGGCTTGGCTGTCGAGCCCCTCGACCGACCCCAGCCTCGGCTTCGTCGGGTGGGCGGACGCCGTGGCCGCGGCCTCCTCGGCGACGTGCCTCGCGACGTCCGTGAGCCGCGCCGTGAGGCCCTCGCTCAACATCTGCTGCCGGTGACCGTGCCCGGCCAGTTCGACGGCGAACGACTCGTGCTCGTCGATGACCGCCGGATCCTCGGACAGGAGCATCGTCGACGTCGACCGCAGCAACTGCAGGCCCCGTTCAAGGTCTCCCCCGCCGAACTCCGACAGGGCCGCGCGCAGGATCGCGTTGTCGGGGCGTCCGACCTGCTCGGCGAGCAGGATGAGGTGCGCTGCAACCATGCGCTCCTTGTTGCGGGCGTGGTGCTCCTCCGGCGTCAGCGACAGCGCCTGCGGGTCGGCGGCACTCATGCCCGCCGACTGGCCGGGCTCATCGGGCGTGAACGTGTCGCGCAGCGGGATCGCCCGGATCAACAGCGTGGTCGCCAGCACCGCGAGGCTGAGCCACGGCAGGACGGCGTAGATGGCCTGCATGGCGTCCGCCAGGGACAGGCGCAGGACGAGCGCCACCGATTCCGTCAGATCCTTCATGGCTGACGGGTTGAGGACGGCGTTCGGATCAAGACCGCCGGGCGGGCTGTCCTGGCGGGCCTGCGGGGTCATCCGCCAGTTGAGACTGGTGACGAGTTGGGACGTCATGAGGCTGCCGGCGATCGCCGTGCCCAGCGTGTTGGACATGTTGCGGGAGAACTGCAGGGCGGACGTCGCCGGTCCCAGGTCGCGCCGCTGGACGGCGTTCTGCACGGTCAGCGTGTAGATCTGGAACGACATGCCCACGCCGACTCCCACCACCGTGGTGTAGAGCGTGAGTTCCAGCGGGGTGGAGTGCGCGTCCAGCCGGAGCAGGAGAACGCTGCCGACCGTCATCAACACCACGCCGGCGACGGCGAACGACTTGTAGCGGCCCGTCCGGGTCGTCAGGTTGCCGATGATGATGCCCATGGCGAACAGGGCCACGTTCATCGGGATGAGGATCGCGCCGGACGCCGTGGCCGACACCCCGAGCACGCCCTGGGCGTACACCGGCGTGTAGATGATCAGCATCATCAACGCCATGTTCATGAGGCTGGCGGCCATGACGGACCACGTGAAGATCGAGTTGCGGAACAGCGACATCGGCACGATGGGTTCGGCCGCGCGACGCTCGACGTGGACGAAGGCGGCCAGGAACACCGCGCCGACCCCGAGGAGGACCAGCACGATCGGGTCCGTCCAGCCGCGGGAGCCGCCGAAGCTGACACCCAGCAGGGCCGCGCTCACGCCCACGGTCATCGTGGCGATACCGGCGTGATCAACCTTGCGCGGGATGTCCAGCTCGGGGATCTTCATGAACCGCACCACCAGGTACAGCGCCACGAAGCCGACCGGGAGGTTGATGTAGAAGAGCCAGCGCCAGGTCGACACGTCGGTGATGAAGCCGCCGATGAGCGGCCCGGCGACCTGGGAGGCCCCCATGAGCGCACCCATGTATCCGGCGTACTTGCCGCGCTGACGAGGGGGGATGATGTCGCCAAGGATCGTCTGCGACAGCGGCATCAGGACGCCCATGCCGGCACCCTGCACGGCACGGGCGGCGACCAGCCAAGCGAACGTCGGCGCCATGCCGGAGAGGACGTTGCCCAGCATGAAGATGATCAGGCCGAGCGCGTAGAAGCGCTTGCGCCCGAACATGTCCGCCAACTTGCCGCTGATCGGGGTGGTGATCGTCATGACCAGCATGACGATGGTGGACAGCCACGCGTAGTACTCCACGCCACCGAGGTCGGCGATGATGCGGGGGATCGCCGGGCTGACGATCGTCTGGCTGATCGAGCTGGTGAACATGCCGATCAGAAGACCGAAGTAGATCCAGCGGATCTTCTTGAACTCGAACTCGCCGGTGGACGCGGGACTCACGCAGAGACCCTACCGCCGCGGGCCTGCTGGCCTTGGCGTCCGACCGGATCGGGACGGTCCGCGCCCACCGTGCCCCTGGGCGTGTCCTGCCGACCCCCGACGCCCTTGATGGGTGATCAGTGGTGGATCCCGGTCCATACTTGGGCCGGGATCCACTACTGAGGTGTCGTCAACAACGACCCTCACGCGCCGAGCAGCCAAGCGCGCCGGGTCTCCTCGGACGGACATCGGCGACAGGGACGCGGCAGGCCGTCCCAGCCACGCAGTCGCGCCGCGCCGCCCACCTGCCACGCCACATGGCACGGGGCCCCTCGCAGTGCCACCGAGCCGTAGCGCAGCGTGGTCGCGCCCCGGAAAGCATGGGCGTTGTCACGTTCGAGGTCGCGGAAGACCCGCTTGAGGTGCACGGTGCCGTCGAGCTCGATGATGAGGTCCTGCTCATCGAGGTGCACGTCGCAGCGCCATGGGCCGGTCCTGCGGAACTGCCGCCGACCCACCGGCAGGCCATGGTCTCGCTCGATCCCTTGGTAGAGGTATTCGAGCGTGCTCTCGATCCCGGCCAAGTCCCGGAGCACCTCGACCAGCAGGGAACGTTGGCGTACGCGGGGACGTCGGTCGATGCGCGCCAGCACTTCGGGGAACGCGACCAGGTTGCGGCGTCCGGCCTCTGCAGCGAGGGCGACCCACTCCTCCACGCCGAGTCCCTCCCCGACGTCGATCAGTGCCTCCTCGAGCCTGATGCGCGGAAGCGAACCGAGGGTACGGCCGAGACGGCCGAGCCCGTCGACTCGAAACCGGAACCCCGGCCGATCGGTGCGCAACCTCCCACGCGGGATCCACAGCTCGACCTCGTCCGGGACCTCCGCCAGGTTCCACTGAGACAAGGCGGCCCATCCCCCCAAGGCGGCACCCTCCCCGGCCACGAGGTGGCCGGCCCACAGCCGGTGTGTGTCAGTGACGTCGCCCGGCCCGGCCAGGTAGACGCCCGTGGTCACGCGGCCCCAGAGGCCCGAGGCCACCAGTCGGCGCAGTGGCTTGACGCCCATGTGGGCCTCCGCTTGGGCGCGCGTCACCAAACCGCCCTGGTCGCGAGCCAACCGAATCAAGGACGCGGGTACTGCTGTGCGTGCTCTCATGTCCAGAGGGATAGGCACCCCGTGTCACCGACTGTTGCTTCCGATCAAGAGTGGATTCCAGCCCGAGTTCGGGCCGCGAACCACTCCTGACGCTGGGTCACAACTCCGGCACCCTCGTGGCGCGGCCGCGCAGCAAAACGCCCGGCCCCCATGGGACCGGGCGTTCGCTGGACGGATCAGTTGTACTTCGGAGGCTGGTAACCCTCGGTATCGGGGCGCTCGGCCGGTTGGGGCTGGGCCTGCTGCTGGCCGAAGTCGAAGGGCGGGGCCTCGCGTCCGGCCTGCGGATTGGGCAGCTCGTTGGGGTTCGCTCCCCCCACCGAGGCGGGGCCGGACTGGCGCTGCGGCTCAGGGGCGTCACCGCGATAGGAGATCTCACCGAAGGTGACATCGGGGGCGCGGCGCACCTCGGCGTCGTTGACCTCGAAGTACGTCGCCTTCTGGAAGTTGAACGAGTTCGCGATGAAGTTCGTCGGCACGGACTCGATGCGCGTGTTGTAGTTGCGCACGTTCGCGTTGTAGTAGCGACGGCCCGCGGCGATGCGATCCTCGGTCTCGGCGAGCTGGCGCTGGAGCTCCAGGAAATTCTGGTTGCTCTTCAGCTCCGGGTAGGCCTCGACCTGCACCATCAGGCCACGGACCTGCTGGGTCAGCTGCTCCTCAACCGCGGCGCGCTCGGCGGACGGGGCGTCCCCCCGCTCGGCCGAGGAGAGCTGCTGGGCCTGCTGGCGCAGTCGGACGATGCCCTCGAGGGTGTTGCGCTCGTGGCCCGCGAACGCGCGCACGGTCTCGACGAGGTTCGGGATGAGCTCGTAGCGCCGGTTGAGCTCGACGTCGACCTGTCGCCAGGACTCCTGGATGAGGTTGCGCTGCTTCACGAAGCCGTTGTAGGCGCCCATGGCCCAGGCGATGCCGCCGACCACGACGAGCAGAACGATGATCAGGGGGATCGCGATCCATTCCATGAGCGCCAGCCTAGCGGGCGATCACGACAATCCGAGATCCTCCAGACCCACCGCGTAGCGGTAGGGCAACCCCGCGGCCTCGATGCGCTCCCGGACGCCCGTGTCGCGGTCGACGATCGTCACCACGCCGACGACGATGCCGCCTGCCTCCTGGACGGCCTCGACCGCCTGCATGACCGAGCCGCCGGTGGTGGAGGTGTCCTCGACGACCAGCACGCGGCGTCCGGACACCTCGGTGCCCTCGATGCGCCGCTGCAGCCCGTGCGCCTTGGACTCCTTGCGGACGACGAACGCGTCCAACCGCTCCCCCGCAGCCGCGGCCGCGTGCAGCATGGCGACGGCCACCGGATCGGCGCCCAGGGTGAGTCCGCCGGCTGCCTCGAAGTCCCAGTCGCTGGTGAGCTCGCGCATGACGCGTCCGACCACGGGAGCGGCCACCCCGTCCAGGGTGACGCGGCGCAGGTCGACGTAGTAGTCGGCCTCCTTGCCGGACGCCAACGTGACCTTTCCGTGCACCACGGCGAGGTCGAGGATGTGCTGGAGCAGGTCTTCGCGGTCGGACATGCGCGAAAGCCTACTTCGACCGGGTCGCGACCAGCTTGCCGAACGCGATGGTGCGATCGGGTGAGCGGAAGAGGTCCTGGCACGTGGTCAGCGTGATGAGGGACTCGGTGGGCCGCACCTCTGGCTTGCCCGGGACCGGCTGGATCACCCAGGTGTCGGTGTCCCTGACGGTCATCTCGGACGGGTTGTTCGTCAGCTCGTAGGTGTGAATGGCGTCGCGGGTCTCGACGATGACCTGGTCGCCGACCGCGAGGTCCATGATGGGGGCGAAGGGTCCGGTCAGGCCGCGGTGGCCGGCGACCGCGAAATTGCCGACCTCCCCCGGGGCTGCGGTGCCGTCGTACCACCCCAGGCCCTTCTTCAGGGTGGGCTGGTCGGTGCCGGTCAGCACCGGCTGCTCGAACGCCTCCCCGAACTTGGGGATGCGCAGCAGCGCGACGGCATCGCCGGGAAGCGGACGGGCGGTCTCGGCGGGCGCGGGCGCCTGCCACTCGCTCCGCAGGTCGGACGCCTCGGTCGCGGCCACGCGGGGGTCGACCAGGGGGTTCCAGAACAGGTCGTAGGACGTCCAGCCGAGGGCTCCCAGCCCCAGGACGAGGAGCGACACCCCGGCGATCGTCAGGCCGGCTCCCTTGCGAGACGCTCTGATCCCCGGGTGCCCGTCCTCGCGTGCGCGCCTCGCGGGTAGCGCACGGCGGGGAGCGGTCTCGGTCACCCGGTCAGTATGCCAGCGACCCGGCGCCCACCATGGACGGGACCCGGCCCGCGGTGCAGGGAGCGTCACGGGCCGGGCCATGGGAGGGGTGACCGATCACTACGGGTCGATCACGATGGTGCAGGTGTAGGTACCTTCGGCGAGGTTGGTCACCCCCTCGGTGGTGTCGTCGAAGACCGTCCCGGCAGGAGTGGCGTCCGTGCCGAGGACCGTGTTGCTGGCGTCCCGGCAGACGATGCTGGCCGCGGTTCCCCCGGTCACCTGGGGCGTGAAGGTCACCGAGATGTTGGACAGCGGCTTGTTCTCGAAGCTGACCGATTCGTGGGTGGTACCCGTGCAGTCGGCAGCTGCCGAGTCGACGGTCACGTTCTCGACGTCGGGATCGAGGAGGTAGCCGGTCTGGCCGGCTGTCTCGTCCACGGTGTAGGAGCCGAACAACAGGTTCGGCACACAGACGGTCCCGGTGGTCGCGTCGGTGTTGACCGTCGCGACGGTCGTCGCACCCTGCTTCACCACGAAGGTGGCTGCGAGGTTGGGGTCCGTCGCCGAGTCGAAGTGCTTCGCGGTCTTGGTGATCAGGATCGCCCCACGCAGGCGCGGGTTCACCATGGTGACCTCGACCTTGGTCTCGTTGGTCACATTGATGGCGGCGTCGGCCGCCCCGTCATGCCCGGCGGGGATGACCGTCTCCACCACCCAGTACGTGCCGAAGAACACGTTGCTGATGGTGCACTTGCCGGTGGCGTCGGTGGTGCACTTCTGCACCGGGTCAGTGATCACATCTGCTGCTGTACGGGGCGCCGTCAGCGGGGCCACGTTGTGGTAGAGGGTGAACTCGGCCCCGGCCAAGGGGGTGCCGGCGTCGTCGGTCTTGGTGATCTCGACCGAGCCGCAGTTGGTGATCGACACGGACGTGGGCGCGATGAAGTCCTTCAGCGCCGAGGTGAAGGAGTCGGACGACCGGCTCTTCAGGTAGGCGCTGCCGAAGGAGGTACACGTTCCGGGCGGGATCAGTGCGGTGAAGTTGACCTGCGCCTCGCCGAAGGTACGCGCGCTGATGTCCCCCAGGTCGTCAGCGTCAGCGGCGAGAATCGCCGTGGTGTTGATCGAGCCGGTCGCGATGCCCGCCGAGGTCAGGTTCGTCTTGGTGCTCCAACACGGAACCTTGTTGGACGCCTCACACTTGGTCTTGTCGACCGTCTCCCACCGCGACACCCACAGGGTGGGGTTCGTGCCGCCCTGGGACAGGTCGTACTGGATCAAGAGGTCGTTCTGGGTACGGACGGGTGTGACCCCGTTGGCACTCGTCACTTTGGACTGGTTGAACTCGAAGTCCATGTTCGTGGTGCCGGTGGGCTCCTGGACCCGGTGCCAGTACAGGTTCAGGAACTTCGTACCGTCGGTGGCCACCTCCAGGTAGCTGCCGAAGGTGAGCAGGTCGCTCTTGTTGGGCGGGATGCTGCCGTCGACGACGGTCGGTACGGCGGTGTCCTCAGAGGTGCCCTGGCCGAATGAGTCGTCGGCGCTACCGGTGGGTTCGTCCCCCTTGCGGGTCTCAGCCACGGAAGCCCAGTCCATGGACGGCGCCGCGTCGTCGAGCTTGAGGTTGGCATTGGTGTCGATCTCGAAGTTGCTACCGGTCAGGCTCACCTCGGAGTGGGTGGCGAAGGCCGGCTGGAAGCCGGCCAGGATGAGTGCGCCCGACGCGATCAGCACGGCTGCCAAGCGACCAGCCGTGTTGGGACGCGAGCGTCGGGATGGTGAGGGTGGTGCGTGCATGTTGTCCCCCCAGGACGTACGGGGTGTTCGGACACCGGCGGTGTCACGCCAAGCACTCCGTGGTCACGAACCTAGGTGTACCGAGCCAAGAGGTTGGTGACAGCGCGTCGGTATTGACGTGAGGGAGGACCCCCGGGTGGGGTGTGGCTTGTCGAAGGTCACATCTCACACCCGGAGGTCCTCGTGTCCCACCGTAACGCCCGCCTCAACTTTCATGGCCGCAAGCTGCTGGTCGATCGGGTCCGATACCAGCACTGGCCGGTCGCCCATGCAGCGAAGGCGATGGGGATTTCACGTCAGTGTGCTCACCGCTGGCTGGCACGCTGGGACGCCGAGGGCGAGGCCGGTCTGCATGACCGGTCCAGCCGTCCTCACGCGTGCCCGACCGCGACACCAGCCACGGTGGAGGACCTGGTGGTGGCCGCCCGTCAGGAGCACCGACGCGGCCCTGACTGGATCGCGGCCGAACTCGGGCTCGCGCCGCGGACCGTGACCCGGATCCTGCACCGACGGGGCATGCCGCCCCTGACCTGCCTGGACCCGATGACCGGCCAGGTGATCCGCACCTCGAAGCAGACCGCGGTCCGCTACGAACGCGAACGTCCCGGCGAACTGGTGCACGTGGATGTCAAGAAGCTGGGCAAGATCCCCGACGGTGGCGGCTGGCGGGCCCACGGACGCTCCGACACCATCGTCGCCAAGAACAAGCGGCCCAAGATCGGCTACGACTACGTCCACTCGATGGTCGATGACCACTCCCGCCTGGCCTACAGCGAGATCCACGACGATGAACGCGTCGACACCTGCGCCGGCTTCCTGCTGCGAGCCGCGGCCTACTTCGCCACCCACGGCATCACCAGCATCGAGCGAGTGATGACCGACAACGCGTTCGCCTACCGACATGGTCGAGCGTTCATCGACGCGGTCGAGACCATTGGCGCGAAGCAGAAGTTCATCAAACCCCACTGCCCCTGGCAGAACGGCAAGGTCGAACGCTTCAACCGCACCCTGACCACCGAGTGGGCCTACCGCCACGTGTTCACCAGCAACCAGGCCCGCCGCGACGCCCTTGACCCCTGGCTGGAGACCTACAACACTCAAAGACGCCACAGCGCACTCGGAGGACTACCCCCGACCAGCCGCCTGTCATGAACGTCGTGGCCCAGTACACCTAG
>NZ_JCAKNE010000027.1:0-66436 GCF_059515965.1 Propioniciclava sp. LT432
TGCATATTGCGCTCGGTGAGGGCCGGTGTTCCGTTGTGGGGTGAGCCAGTGGTCCGGTGGGCGGTGAGCCACGGCGACGGGGCGCGGTGGACCGTGGCGGCGCTCGGGTTTTCGTGTGGGACGTTCGTCGCGCCGTGCCGTTGGGGTACGGCGTGACGAGAGGAAGTCGCCTTCATGGTCGACTACAAACAGATCCTTCGGCTGCGAGCTGAGGGGGTCAGTCAGCGTGGGATCGCGGACGTGTTGGGGTGTTCCCGTAACACGGTGGCGGCGGTGTTCACTGCGGCGGACTCGGCGGGGGTCGGGTTCGAGCAGGTGACGGACCTCGGGGCTGACGAGGTCCGCCGGCTGTTGCTGCCCGAACCGGCCAAGCCGGACTCGGACCGGGCCACACCAGACTTCGAGCACGTGCACCGGGAGCTGGGACGGCCGTCGGTGACGCTGCTGGTGTTGTGGAACGAGTACGTGGCCAACTGCCGCGCCACCGGCGAGGTGCCCTACCAGTACTCGTTCTTCAACGAACAGTACCGGCGGTGGGCGAAGGCCACCGGCGCGTCGATGCGGATCCAGCGCAACCCGGGCGAGTCGATCGAGGTCGACTGGGCCGGGGACCCGATGGCCTACGCCGACCCGCTGACCGGCGAACCACGACAGGGGTGGGTGTTCGTGGCCGCACTGTCGTATTCGGCCTACACGTATGTGGAGGCGTTCCCGGACATGACGCTCGGGTCGTGGATCGACGCGCACGTGCACGCCCTGGAGGATTTCGGGGGTGCTGCCCGGCTCCTGGTGCCGGACAACCTGCGGACCGGGGTGTCCCGGTCGGACCGCTACGAGCCGGCGTTGAACCCCGCCTATGCCCGGTTGGCCGAGCATTACGGCACCGCGGTCATCCCGGCCAGGGTGAAACGTCCCCGCGACAAGGCAGTGGTCGAAGGGAGCGTCCGGTTCGTCGCGGGGCAGGTCGCGGCGGTGCTCCGCAATCGGCAGTTCGTCGGGTTGGCCGAGTTGAACGAGGCCATCTTCGCCGAAGTCGCTGCCATCAACGCGCGTCCGTTCCAGAAGCGGGAGGACTCCCGGCAGATCGTGTTCGAACGCGACGAGAAGCCACTGTTGCAACCGCTGCCGCCGGTCCGGTTCGAGTTGGCCGAGCTCCGCAAGGCCAAGGTCGGCCCGAACTACCACGTCCAGGTCGACAAGAACTTCTACTCCGTCCCTTCCCGGTTGATCGGCCAATCCCTGGATGTGCGCCTCACCACGAGCATCGTGGAGGTCTTCGACGGGATCGAGCGGGTCGCGTCCCACCCCCGCTTCCAAGGGGTGTCGGGCCGGTATGCGACCCTGCCGGCCCACATGCCCGCCACCCACCGCAGCCGACTGGTCGACTGGACGCCGGAACGATTCGAGCAGTGGGCCGCCACGGTGGGCCCGAACACCCAAGCGGCGATCGGGGCGATCCTGGCGTCCCGCCAGATCGTCGAGCAGTCCTACCGGTCCTGTCTGGGGGTGATGTCGCTGGCCACCAAGCCCGGCGGCATGGCCCGCCTGGAGGACACCTGCACGCGGGCGTTGGCGGCCACCCCCGCCCCCTCCTACACGCTCATCAAGAAGCTGTGGACCGGCTGGACCCCACCCACCCAAGCCCCGCCGGCCCCCTCCCTGGGCGACGCCGGCTATGTCCGCGGCAGCGACTACTACGGGAGCCGAGCATGATCGATGTGGAAACCCTCACCCGCTTGAAGACGATGCGATTGTCCGGGATGGCCGAGTACTTCGAGAACCTCGCCGACACCACGACCGCCGCCACCCTGACCGGTCCAGAGTTGGTCAAACAGGCCGTCGACTGGGAATACGAGAGACGCCGCGACAGCAAGCTGCACCGGCTCCGCCGCCAAGCCTGCCTCGCCCAACCCGCCGCCGACCTGACCGACCTGAAAGCCATGCCCGGCCGCAGCATGGACCTCGAGCTGATCCACCGGCTCGCGGTCGGCGCCTACCTGGTCAAGCACCAAGACGTCATCCTGCAAGGACCCACCGGCGCGGGGAAGACCTACGTCGCCTGCGCGCTGGGGAACAAGGCCTGCCAGCAGTACCGCAAGGTGCTCTACCTGCCCGCCGGGGAACTGTTCGACCGGATCACCATCGCCGAACGGACCGGGGACAAGAAGCGCTGCCTCGACACCCTGGTCAACGTCGAGTTGTTGATCATCGATGACTGGTTCCTCACCCCGCCCACCCGGGTCCAGGTCCAGCAGTTGCACACCCTGATCGACCGACGACACAAGACCGCCTCCACGATCTACTGCTCCCAGCTACCACCGGGCCAGTGGCACGACCGGATGGAAGAGAAGATCCTCGCCGACGCCATCGTCGACCGGATCACCACCAACGCGCACGCCACCGTCCTGGACTGTGACGACTCCCTGCGCAAACACTTCACTCACCTGCAGTAACCACAGCGCTGGGGCGGCCCAAGCGGCCGCCCCAGCACCATGGCAACCCATCCCGTCGACGTGGCCCACCGATCCCCGGAACACTGGCTCACCCCCCAGCGGAACACCGGCCCTCAGCAAGCGCAATATCCAGCAGGGCTCGATCGATGTCCGCCCTGGGGTCGTTCCAAGGTCGCGTGAGTCCGCAAGTGGCCCACAAAGACACGACCTCGGCGTGGAGGTTCTCAGGCAGTGCAGTGACAAGCATGCAGCCATCCTGCCGTGAAGCCTTCGGGAGCTCTCGAGCCGGGGACCCCTACTGTGGTCATCGTGAGGAGACTGGGCCTGCTGGGCGGGATGTCGTGGGAGTCGTCGATCGAGTACGAGCGCGTCATCAACGAACTCGTGCGTGATCGCCTCGGAGGGGTCGCCTCAGCGGACCTGCTCATCCGCTCATTCAACTTCGCCGACATCGAGGCACTGCAGCAGGCCGGTCGCTGGGATGACGCGGCTCGCCTGCTCGCGGACGCCGCGGTGAACCTCGTCGCGGGTGGCGCAGAGGCCATTGTCCTGTGCACCAACACGATGCACCGTCTGGCTGACCAGGTGCAGGCGGCGGCAGGAGTGCCACTCATCCACATCGCGGATGCGACCGCCACGGCCGTCACGTCAGCTGGCGTCCAGGTGGTCGCGCTGTTGGGCACCCGCTACACGATGGAGCAGGAGTTCTACGTCGGCCGTCTCCGCGAGCGATTCGGACTGACGGTCCTGGTGCCCGACGAGCCGGGTCGGACGCTGGTCCACGATGTGATCTACGACGAACTGGTGCGCGGCCTCATCAACCCGGCGTCGAAGAAGGCCTACCTCGACGTCATCGACGACCTCACCCAGAGGGGCGCGCAGGGCGTCATCGCGGGGTGCACCGAGATCGAGTTGCTCATCCACCAGTCCGACCTCACGGTTCCCCTCTTCCCGACCGCCCGGCTCCATGCCGAGGCCGCCGTCCGATTCGCGCTCACCGGCTCCGCTGACGCGGTGACCCACCCGCGGACTGGGTCTGGGCCATCCACCACGTGACCCGCTGATGGGTCCAGCCCCTCTCCTTCGCGCAGCGCCAAGTTTCTCAAACGGCGGGTCGACCGAGGCCCGGCATGCCACGCGCTGGCGACGTGGCGACCTCGTCACCCTGGCCGGTGGCGTTGGTCAACCGCCGAGCCCGTCGACTCAGACGTCGAGGGTCCCCGCCCGCCACGAGCTGATCATGCGGGAAGCGATCGATGACTTCATCGGCAGGGTCAGTTCGCCGGCATCCACGAGGCTCTCGACCTCGCTCGGCGTGTAGAAGTTCGCCCACTCGATCTCGGTGGCGTCCACCCGCAACTCGGAGCCGACGGCCCGGGCGACGAACCCGAGCATCAGCGAGCGCGGGAACGGCCACGGTTGGCTCCCGACATAGCGCAGGGTCGAGAGTTCGAGGCCCGATTCCTCGCGCATCTCCCGGTGGACGGCCATCTCCAGGGACTCCCCCGCCTCGACGAAGCCGGCCAGGATCGACACCCGGGTGCGGTCCCATCCCGCGTGGTGGCCGAGCAGCAGGCGATTCCGGTCGTCCAGGATGGCCACGATGACAGCCGGGTCGGTGCGCGGGAATCGCTGGCGATCGCAGCCCGGGCACCAGCGCATGTGGCCACCCTCGCGCACCTGCGTCCGCGTGCCGCACTGCCCGCAGTAGGGCGCCACCCGATGCCAGTTGACCAGGGCCACGGCGGTGGTGGCGATGTCGGCCTCCGTCTCTGCCAGGACTCCGCCCAACTGGCGCAGGGACGCCGACGGCCCCCCAGGCGTCGACTCCACGGCGAACCACGGTTCACCGTCGACCGCGCCGATCAGGTAGTGGTGCTCGGGGTCGTGGGGGCCGCCCGGCGTGATCCAGCGCAACGCCTCCCCCGTGTCGTCGGAGGAGACGTTCGAGCGATCGTCGACGCCGATCACGCGCGCCGACGGGTGGTTCCACAACGCGGCGATCGACGCCTCGTCGACGCGCCCGTCGAGAAACCGATCCAGCCGACTGTGCGACACCCAAGGCTCCATGGGGCTCAACCTAGCGACCCGGCCGCCAACCTGCCCACCAAAGACTCCAGTCCTTCGCGGTCGGGCAGCCCGACCGGACGGATCACCCTCCCCGTCGCGACGTCGTGGAACGCGGCGTCCACCTCGTCGACCGCCACCCCGGTCAGTTCGGCCCACGCCAGCCGATAGACGGCCAACTGCAGCGGATGGGGCCGGCCGCGTCCGGTCTTCCAGTCGACCACCTCGGGGCGTCCGCGATCGGTGAACACCGCATCGATGCGTCCCCGCACCACCTGTCCGGCGAGGAACAACGAGAAGGGCACCTCGGTGGCGTGGGGCGTCCGGTCGGCGAAGGGGCCCGATTCGAACGCCGACACCAGCCGCTGCAACTCTGAGTCGGATTCCACCTCGTCGTCCGGCTCGACCAGCAGCGTGGGCGCGGCGGTGAACCGACGCTCCAGCCACGCGTGGAACAGCTCACCAACCCGGGCGGCTCGTCGGGGCGGGGTGGGCATCGGACGGGCCAGCCCGGCGAGGTAGTTCTCGGCATCGTCCTCCAAGGCGATGAGGGCGGTCGCCGAGAGGTACGGAGGCAGCGCCAGCCCCGCGTGCACGCGCCGGAGGGACGCCTCGGCCAGCAGTTGGTCCGCCGCCGCGTCCCACGTCGCGACCGTGGCCACCTCGTCGAGGAGCAGGGGCGCGTCCTGGGCCGCATCTCCTCGAGCACGCGTCACGGCCTCGGCCGCCTCCAGTCGTCGGGCGCGAGCCGCCGCGTCCACGGGCGCCGGCCACGGGAAGCCCTGGTCCTGCCGCAGCAGCGGGTTCTCGGCGGACACCTCCTCGTGCGTCACCCCCGCGGCGAAGCGCTCCAGCGTGCGCAGGTACGGAGAGGCCGCACGGGGCTTCTTGAGGTCGCTCCAGGCGTGCGTCGTCGCGACGAGGTGCTGGCGCGCGCGCGTGACGGCGACGTAGGCGAGCCGGTCGTCGCCGCGGCGCGCCTCGGTCTTGAGTGCCTCCGCGTACTGCTTCGTGGCAGCGTCGGTCACGTCGGCCAACTGCGGCACGTTGGCCGCGTCCCCCCGCAGGTCCGCGGGCAGGACGGCCGACGCGCTCAGCCAGTTGCCCTGGATCCGGTCCGACGGGAACACCTTGTCGGCCAGGGCCGGGAGGTAGACGTGCTCCCACTCGAGCCCCTTGGACTTGTGGATCGTCAACAGCTTCACCGAGTCGGACGCCGTGGGCACGGCCTGCTCCAGGCCCACGCCGCGATCCTCCTCGGCGGCCAGCCACGCCAGCAATCCGGTCAGGGACCCATCGCCGTCGACGTCGGAGTAGCCGGCGACCTGCGCGACGAACGCGTCCAGTTGGCGCGTTCCGCCGGGGCCGCGCAGGGCGAGCTCGACCTCGAGGCCGAGCATGGTGATCACGCGGCGGACGAGGTCGTTGACCGGCCCGCCGGCGTGCGGGCGCAGGGCCGCGAACTCGGCGGCGCAGGCGGCCATCCGACGCCGGCCCTCGGCGGTGTACGGCCCCTCCCCCGGGTCGGCCAGGGCCTCGGCGAGGCTGGGAGCGTGCGCGGCCTCGGTGGTGTCGATGATGCGGGCGATCTCCTCGGCCGCGGGCACCTCGTCCCAGCTCGGCACACCGGCCAACTCGCGCGCACGGCGTCCGAGCGCGGCCAGGTCGGACGGGCCGATGGCCCACCGGGGGCCCGTGAGCACGCGCACCAGGTCGGGATTGGCGGTCGCGTCCCCCAGCACACGCAGGACGGCGACCACATCGGCCACCTCGGGAACGGCCAGCAGACCGTCCAGTCCCACGATCTCGACGGGAATGCCCCGGGCCGACAATTCGGCGTACAGCGGTCGGATGTGGGCGTTGCGCCGCGCCAGCACGGCGATGTCCGACCAGCGCGGCGCCCGTCCGGAGTCGTGCGTGGCCGCGATGTCGTCGGCGACCCAGGTGACCTCTTTCGGCCAGGTGTCGAACGTGGTCACGCGGATGTCCCCCGGCGGGGTTCCGGGGGGTGCGACGAGGTCGGTGTCGATGCCGTCCCACTGCAGTTCCTCGTCGGCGCGCAGCGGCGCCGACAGGGCGTTGGCAGCGTCGAGGATCTGCTGCCCCGAGCGCCGGTTCACGGTGAGCGCGAACGCCTTCGCCGGGCTGCCGTCGGCCCGGGGGAACTGGTCGGCGAAGGTGATGATGTTCGCCGCTGCGGCACCGCGCCACCCGTAGATGGCCTGGCACGGGTCGCCCACCGCGGTGACGGGGTGCCCCCGGCCCGAGGCGGCGTCCGGCCCGGAGAACAACGCGCGCAGGAGCTCGGCCTGGGCGCTCGAGGTGTCCTGGTACTCGTCCAGCAGGACAACGGCGAACTGCTCGCGCAACAGCTTCGGCACCGCGGGCACGCGGCGCGCGAGTTCGGCCGCCACGCCCATCTGGTCGGCGAACTCCACGGCCCCCAGTTCGCGCTTGAGCCGCTGGTAGCCGTCGACGAGCCCGGCGACCTCGACCCGCTCGGCGGCAGCGGCGGCTGCCCGCTTGAGCGAGGCGTAGAGCTCCTTGGTGCGAGACCGGGGCGACTGCTCCACCTCGGAGAGGAACTCGTGGGTGTGCTCGAGGATCGCGCCGGCGGGAACCAGGTGCGAGGACAAGTCCCCGTCGAGGGCCAGCACCTTGTCCGTCACCGATTCGGGCCGCAGGCGGGCGAGTTGCTCGAAGGGCCCGGGGGCAGCGGCCACCACGCGCGAGGCGATGCGGAACCGCGCCGCGCCCGTGAGCATGCGAGCGTCGCCCTCCACGCCGATCCGTAGGCCATGGTCGGCGACGAGCCGGGCCGCGAAGGCGTCGTAGGTCATGATCAGCTGCTCGCCGGCGTCGTCGAAACCGTCGGTGTCGACTACCCCCGCCCTGGCCAGCGCCTCACGGACACGCGAACTGAGCTCGGCGGCCGCCTTGCGGGTGAAGGTCAGGCCCAGCACCTGTTCGGGACGCACCTGACCCGTGCCCACCAGCCACACCACCCGCGCCGCCATGACGGTCGTCTTGCCGGAGCCGGCACCGGCGATGATGACACCCGGCGCCAGGGGTGCCGTGATGGCCGTGAGCTGCTGCTGCGAGAACGGGATGCCGAGCGCCTCGGAGACCTGCCGCGGATCAGTGAACAGCGTCACGTCAGACCACCTGTCCGCTGCGGGCCGGGCAGCTCGACCGGACGGCGCACCACTGGCAGTGGCTGCCGGGGCGGGCGACGAAGGCTCCGCTCGCGAGGACCCGGCGGGCCTGGGCGACCCGGTGGTGCACCCAGGTGGGGTGCTCCAGCTCCGCCGGGTCGTCGCCGAGGTGCGGCTTCTCGGTCAGCGACGGCTGCCGGAAGTCCTTGGGCCAGCCCGGGGTGGAGTCATGGCGGAGGTACACGAGGCTGGCGCCGGCCGAGTGGGCGCTCGGGGCGTGCTCGTCGAACCCGCCCGACTCGATCGCGAGTTGGTACACACCCAACTGCGGCGAGGCCGCCGCCTCGGCCTGCGTCGGGAGTGACCGTCCGGTCTTGAAGTCGACCACCCGGAGGTCGCCCGTGGGCGTCCGCTCCAATCGGTCGACCTTGCCGGCCAGGACGACCGTCTCGCCGTCTACCTCCACGCTGGCCCGGAACGGAACCTCGACGCCCACCACGTCCGCATGCTCATGCCCGGCCTGCCAGGCGACGAAGCGCTCCACCGCGGCGTCCGCCTCGGCCCGCTCGGAGGCGGACAGCCAGGCCGCGGGGAACGGGATGCCCGCCCACACCTCGTCCAGCAGTTCGGACGCCCCGGCCTGCGTCAGCTCGCCGGTCGCGGCCCGCTCGGCGACGGCGTGGATGACCGACCCGAGGATCGTCGTGCTGCTGCGCGGCGGCTCGGCCTTCACGTCGCGGTTGAGGAAGTACTGCCGGGGGCACGTCAGGACGGACTCCAGTTGGCTGGGACTGAGCCGAATGACGTCACCGGCGGGGGCCACGCGGCTCGTCGGCTCGAGCAGCCCCCACCACCGGGCTGGATGGGCATCCGGCACGAGGGGACGCCCCTCACCGTCCGTCGCGTCGGCCAGCCGGGCCAGCCGTGCCGCGGCGGCCTCGCGCAGGCCGGGCGAGGCCTCGGCGTCCTGCGCGGTGCGGCGGAGTTCCGCCACCAGGGCCCGCAGCGTGTGCAGCCGGACGGGTGACTCCATGACGTGACGGACCGGCAGGCCGAGCTCGGCCAGGAACCGCGAGGGACGATCCTCCTCACCCTCGGTGCCCTCCACGGCGGTGACCAGGAGCCGCCCCTGGCCCCGCGAGCACGCGAGGAGGAACAGCCGGCGCTCGTTGGCGACCAACTCGCGCGTGACCACGCCCTCGCCCAGACCGGCCGAGGTCAGCCGCTGGGCGTCGAACACCGACCCGCGACGCCGTACGTCAGGCCACACGCCTTCCTGGACGCCGGCCACGACGGTGAAGGCCCAGTGCCGTCCCTTAGCCCGATGCGCCGTCAGCACCCGGACGCCGCGCCCCGCCACAGCCGATTCGCGCTGGCTGTCGGCCGGGATCTGTTGCTGGGCGACCTCGGCGAGGAACCACCGGACGCCCTCGGCCCCAGGGGGAGCAGCTGACTCGTGTGCCAGCTGGAACAGCGCCACGATGGCGTCCAGGTCTCGGTTCGCCCGCGCGGCGCCGTCACCCGGCCGCAGTGCCTCGGCCCGCAGGCGGGCCGGCCAGTCGGTGCCCGACCACAGCTCCCACAACACCTCGTCGGGCCGCGCCCCGCCGGCCACCTTGGCCGTGGTCGCTGCGAGCAGGTCGCGGCGTCGCGCCAGCTCGTCCATGCCCTCGGGGACCTGCCGCAGGCCGGCCAGCGCCTCCGCGACCAGGGTCGGGGCGGGGGTGCCGCCCGTGGTGTCGTCGGCACCGCGCAGCAGCCGCCCGAGCGTGCGGATCGATACGGCGTCGAACCCACCCCACCCCGACAGCAACAGGCGGTGGGCCTCGTCGGCATCCGGCACCCCACCGCGCCCGGCGACGTCCAGCGCCAACAGCAGGGGCCGGACCGCCAGCTCCGAGGCCAGGCCGATCTCGTCGCCGGCCACCTCCACCGGGATGCCCGCGTCGGCCAGGGCCCGGGCCAACGGAGGGATCTGCCGGCGCCCGGAACGCACGAGCACCGCCATCTCACCCCACGGCAACCCGTCGTCGAGGTGGGCGGCCCGGAGCTCGCCGGCGATGTGCCGTGCCTGGGTCGCCTCGTCGGGGAACGTGCACACCTGCACCCGGCCCTGACTGCCCGGCCGGGGCGCGCGATACGCCTGCGCGTCCGTCACCTCAACGGCCGGAGCGCCGAGCCGCCTCGCCACGGACGCCAGCGCCGCGGTTTGGGCCTCGCCCTGGCCCCACGCGTCCGCGAGGACCGAGACGGCCGGCGTCACGGCCGGGCCGGCGAACAGGCGGAGGAACTCGTTGGCCGCGCGCGGGTGCGCGCCGCGGAACCGGTAGATCGACGTGTCGGGATCGGCCAGCGCCACGACGGGCATGCCGTCGGGGACCAAGCCGCGGACGAGCGCGATCTGGGCCGGGTCGAGCTCGCACCAGTCGTCGACGTAGACGGCCCCGAACTGCCGCCGCACGGAGGTCACCACCTCGTCACGCGCCAGCAGGATGCGCGTCCGGTGGACGAGTTCGGCGTAGTCGAGGGCCCCCTCGGCGTCCAACACGTCCAGGTATTCCGCCAAGTACTCCCCGAGCGCCACCCAGCCGGGTTCACCAGCGGCGGCGCCGGCGTCCGCCACCTGGTCGGGATCGAGGCCCAACTGACGCGCACGGGCGAGCACCGCCCGCACCTGCTGGGCGAAGGCACGGGTGCCCACGGCGGCCTCGAGCTCGTCGGGCCACAGCCCGTGCCAGCCGCGGAGCAGTTCGCGGATGCGGAACTCCTGCGCCGGTGCCGTGAGGAGCGTCGGTAGGGCGTCGTCCTCATCGGCCCAGCGGCGCAGCAGGGCGAGGCAGAACGCGTGGATGGTCATCACCTGCGGCGCGAGGGTGGTGCGCCCACCCAGCCGCACGATGTGGTCACGCAGCTCGGACGCAGACTGCCGACTCGCCGCGAACACCAACGCGGGCGCGGCACCGGACGCGATGCGCGCGGCCACCGCCTCGGCCACCAACGTCGTCTTGCCGGTGCCCGCCGCCCCCAGGACGAGCACCGGACCGGCCGCGTCGGCCACCACGTTTCCCATGCGCCCCATCCCAGCACACGCCCCCGACACTTTCGCCACGGTCCCCGCTACCGTGGTCGCATGGCCGACGTGTTGACCGAGGTGGAGGGCCGCTCGCTCAAGCTGTCCAACCTCGACAAGGTGCTCTACCCGAGCGGCTTCACCAAGGGCGAGGTGATCGCGTACTACCACGCGATCTCCCCCGTCATGCTGCCCCACCTGGCCGGACGCCCCGTCACCCGCATCCGCTTCCCCAACGGGACGGACCAGCCGAGCTTCTTCGAGAAGAACATCCCCAACGGGACGCCCGAGTGGGTCCGCACGCACCACGTCGTCGGCTCCAGCGAGGACATCCTCTTCCCCATCGTCGATGGGCTGCCGACCCTCATCTGGCTGGCCAACCTCGCCGCCCTCGAACTGCACACCCACCAATGGCGGGTCGCGGACGACAGCGACCGCACGACCATCGACGAGGACCTGTCGGTCGACCAACTCGTCATCGACCTCGACCCCGGCCCCGGCGTCGACATGCCCCTCATCGCCACCGCCGCCCTGCTCATCGCGGGCGAACTCGGGGACTCGGGCCTGGTGACGTACCCCAAGACGTCCGGCAGCAAGGGGCTGCAGGTCTACGCCCCCCTCGAACCGACCGCGGTCGGCCCCGTGCTGGCCTGGGTGCGTGCCTTCGGCGAGCGCCTCGTCGAGCTGCACCCGCAGCTGTTCGTCACCGAGGTCGCCAAGGCTGCACGCCCCGGGAAGATCCTCGTGGACGTGAACCAGAACCTGCCCGGCCGCACCACGGTGACCCCGTACTCGTTGCGCGCGAAGGAGGCCCCGACCGTGTCCACGCCCCTGCGTTGGGACGAGGTCGAGGCAGCGGTCGGTGGCGCGCCGCTGCGCTTCACCTCCGCTGACGTGCTGGCCCGCGTCGAGCAGCACGGCGACCTGTTCGAGCCAGTGCTCACCGGACGCCGCGGGCGGCTGCCCGCCTGACCCCGCGAGCAGTCGGGACCCCGTTCGCCCCGCGCGAAGAGCCCCGGGTTCTGTCCGATGCCCGGGTAGGGTGACGGACGCACCAACAGACAAGGGGAGCCAGATGGAAGTCAAGGTCGGCATCAACCACGTCGCGCGCGAGGTCAGCGTCGAGACGAACACCCCCGCCGCTGAGGTCGAGGCCGCCCTCACGGCGGCTCTCACCGCCAACGGCGTCTTCACGCTCACCGACGAGAAGGGCCGCAAGGTCCTCATCCCGGCGGCCCAGGTCGCCTACGTCGACCTGGGGACGGAGAGCCCCCGAACCGTTGGGTTCGGCGCTCTCATCGACTGAGCGCTACGATGGGCGGGTACGCACGGCACCTGTGCGTCCCCGCCGCCTGAGCGCACCCATGTGCGTCGCGCCTTCGCAGCGGGTGATGATGCCCGGCCTCGCGGCCGGAAAGTAGTGAGGCACGACGCTGACCGAGACGACTGACCTGCCCGTGCAGGCTGATGACACCGCCGACGAGACCACCCAAGAGACGACCGCCAAGCCCACCTTCGCCGACCTCGGCGTCCGTGCGGAGATCGTGGAGTCCCTGGCCCGCAAGGGCATCGTCCACCCGTTCCCGATCCAGGCGATGAGCCTCCCGATCGCGATGAGCGGCACCGACATGATCGGCCAGGCCCGAACGGGCACCGGCAAGACGCTCGCCTTCGGCATCAGCCTGCTGGAGCGCATCGTGGTCCCGACCGATGAGGGTTACGCCGACCTCGCGCACCCCGGCAAGCCCCAGGCCCTGGTCATGACCCCGACCCGCGAGCTCGCGCTGCAGATCACGGGCGACCTCGAGGACGCGTCGCAGGTCCGCAGGGCCCGTATCCTCACCGTCTACGGCGGCGTCGGCTACGAGTCCCAACTGGAGACGCTCGAGACGGGCGTCGACGTGGTGGTCGGCACGCCCGGCCGCCTGCTCGACCTGGCCAACCGCCGCAACCTCGACCTCGCCCACGTGAAGATCCTGGTCCTGGACGAGGCCGACGAGATGCTCGACCTGGGCTTCCTGCCGGACGTGGAGCGCCTCGTCTCCCGCACGCCGGCCTCGCGACAGACGCTGCTGTTCTCGGCCACGATGCCGTCCGCCATCATGAGCCTGTCGCGCAGCCACCTGACCCAGCCGGTCAACATCCGTGCCGAGGCGCACGACGCCGAGATGACCGTGCCGAGCACCACGCAGTTCGTCTACCAGGCGCACGACCTCGACAAGCCCGAGATCGTCGCGCGGATCATCCAGGCCGACCACGGCGGCAAGGTCATGATCTTCACCCGCACCAAGCGCGCGGCCCAGCGCCTCGCCGACGACCTGGAGGAGCGCGGCTTCTCGGCCACGAGCATCCACGGCGACCTGTCGCAGGTGCTGCGCGAGAAGGCGCTCACCAAGTTCCGTGAGGACCGGGTGAAGGTGCTCGTGGCCACGGACGTCGCGGCCCGCGGCATCGACGTCACCGACATCACCCACGTCATCAACTACGAGTGCCCCGACGATGACAAGACCTACGTGCACCGCATCGGCCGGACGGGTCGCGCCGGCGCCAAGGGCGTCGCGGTCACCTTGGTCGACTGGCAGGACATCACCCGCTGGAAGGTCATCAACAAGACCCTCGACCTGAACCATCCGGAGCCGCCGGAGACCTACTCGACGAGCCCGCACCTGTTCGCCGACCTGAACATCCCCGAGGGCACCAAGAGCCGCCTCCGCGACCCGAAGCCCCGCGAGGAGGAGCCGCGGGAGCGTGCCCCGCGTCGTCCCCGCGAGGAGCGTCCGCGCCGCGAGCGTACCCGCCGCCGCCTCCGCAACGGCGAGCCCCTCGAGGGCGATGTCACCGAGTCCGCCGCGACCGGCCAGGCAGCGACCGAGGCGCCGGTCGCTAGCGCGGAGGTCCCCCCGGCGGGCAAGGGCGCCGACTCAGGTGCCCCCGACGACCCCGGCTCCCACGCGCCCCGCCGCCGTCGGCGCCGTGGCGGTCGTGGACGTGGCCGTGGTGAGGGAGCAGCCGTCGAGGCGGGAGTGCCCGAGGCGTCCGCCGCCAGCGAGGACTGACCCTTTCCGCCCCCCGGCGGGCCCATGACCGCGCGCGGTCGGGCCCGTCAGGAACGCCCTACTCCCCCACCACTCCGTCGATGGCCTGCCGCATCAGGTCCGCGTGCCCGTTGTGGCGCGCGTACTCCTCGATCATGTGCACCAGCACCCAGCGCAGGCTCACCCGCTCGTTCCCGCGCACGTACACCTGGTCGAGGACGGTGTCCCCGTGGTCGGCGACCTCCTCGGAGATGATGGCTCGGGAGCGGTGGGCCGCCTCCTCCCAGAGGCGGCGCAGCCCGTCCCCGGCGTCCGCCCCGGCGCTGCTCCAGTCCCAATCGGGGTCGGCGCTCCAGTCGGCGGTGTCGAACGGTGGGTTCGGCGCCGTCCCGCCCACGACCACACCGAACCAGTGGTCCTCCACGAAGGCGAGGTGCTTGAGCAGCCCGCCGAGCGTCATCGTCGTGGGTGGCACCGCGCGGGACAACGCCGCGTCGTCGAGACCCCGGGTCTTCCACGCCAGCGTCGCGCGATGGAACTCCAAGAAGCCCACGAGCGTGTCCCGCTCCCCGGCCACGCAGGGTGGCTCGGGCCGTCCGTGCTCGTCGATGATCGGGTCGGTCACCCCAGCATGCTAGGGCAGCCACCAGGCCGGGGACGCTCCCGGCCCCGGCGACACCCGGGTCGGATCAGAACCGGTCCGGCTCCTCGGCGTTGAACAGGATCGGGCGCTGGCCGTCGACCCCGACGACGAGGCGATCGAAACCGGCCCCCGTCGACGTCTTCACGGTCGTGGTGTGCGGCCCGAACAACGACGCCACCTGGGTGGCCGGGTCGGCCGAGCGCTTGCGGTCCTGACGCAGCCAACGGCGTCCGGACGCCGTCAGGGCCAACGTGGTGGACTCCCGCACCACCAACTGCACGCCCTCGCCGGCGGCGTTGGTGCCGTAGTCCAGCAGGATGGCGCTGACGAGGCCCGGGTAACCGAACTCCACGCGCTCCCGGGTGACCGGCTGTCGACCCGACGTCTCAACCACGACGGACGCCGCACGCGCGGCCTCGGCCTCGACGGAGGCCCAGTGCTCCTCGCTGAGCGTGACGCCCGCGAAGCCGGCTGGTTCGACGCGCTCGCGCAGCTCCGTCACCAAGCGATCGGCGTCGGCCTCGGCGAACCCGCTGAAGGCGTCCTGTTCGGGGAGGCCCCCGGCGCCCCGCACGGCCACCACCGGGACGCGCTGGCCGCCGACCTGCCCGATCCCCACGTCCAGGACGTCCGACCACGCCCGGCGCAGCCCCATGATCGTCCCGTAGCCGTGGCCGTCCACGCGCAGGAGGCCCTGACCGAGTCCCTCCACCGCGAGCACGACCGCCATGACGAGGAACGGCAGGGCGATGAACACCAACACGCCCGAATCCACCTGCGGCGCGCGGACGAAGCCGACGATGGCCGCGACCGTGAGTGCACCGAACACCAGGACGCCGACGAGTGCCCAGAAGCCACGGCGTCCGGTGCTGCGGGAGACGATCCACGTCGGCTCGTGCGTGGTGGTGGCGGCCATCAGTAGATCATCCCCATGGCCTCGCGCACCTCGGCCAGGGTCACGTCCGCCACGGCGTTGGCGCGCTCGTTGCCCTCGCGCAGCACCGACTCGATGTGGCCGGGATCGGCCTCCAACTCCTTGCGCCGCGCCCGCACCGGTGCCAGCTTCTCGTTCAGCACCTCGGTCAGATACTTCTTCAGGCCGCCGCCACCGCCGTCGCCGATCTCCTCGGCGATCGCCACCGGGTCCCGGTCCGCGCACAACCCCGCCAGCGTGAGCAGGTTGGAGACCTCGGGCCGGTTGGCCGGGTCGAAGGTGATGTGCCGGTCGGAGTCCGTGACCGCGCGCTTGATGACCTTCGCGGTTTCATCCGCCGTCATGCGCAACTCGATCGTGTTGCCCTTGGACTTCGACATCTTCGTGCCATCCATGCCGAGGATCAGCGACCCGGAGCTGAGGAGCGCCTCGGCCTGCGGGAAGATCGGACGCGCCGGGTCCACACGGCCGTAGCGCTCGTCGAAGCGGCGGGCGATGACGCGGGTCTGCTCCAGGTGCGGGAGCTGGTCCTTGCCGACGGGCACGAGGTTGGCCCTGCAGAACAGGATGTCCGCGGCCTGGTGCACCGGGTAGGTCAGCAGGAGTCCGGACATGGGGCGTCCGGCGGTGGCCTCGTGCTCGGCCTTCACGGTCGGGTTGCGGTACAGCTCGGAGTCGGTGACCACCGAGAGGAACGGCAGCATCAACTGGTTCAACGCCGGGATCGACGAGTGCGTGAAGATCGTCGTCCGCGTCGGGTCGATTCCGACCGACAGGTAGTCGGTGACCAGCGAGAGGACCCGCTCCCGGATGGGACCCGTCGCGTCGCGGTCGGTGATGACCTGGTAGTCCGCGACGAGGACGAACGTCTCGACGCCGGCGTCCTGCAGGCGGACGCGGTTGAGGATCGAGCCGAAGTAGTGGCCGATGTGGAGGTGACCGGTGGGCCGGTCGCCGGTGAGCATGCGGAACTGCGACGGGTCCTTCGCGATCTGGGCCTCGATGGCCCGGCTGCGCTCCTCCGATCGGCGCAGGGACGCCTCCGACGTGGACGCCGCGAGGGCGTCCGCAGCGTCGGCGTCGACCTCGGCGATCTCGGACTCCCGGGTGGCCGGCTCAGTCATGGGTTCTCCTTCGTGTGTTCGGTCCCACGAGCGCGCAAAACGGCCGTCCGCAGGACGGCCGTGATGGTGGGCAGGGATCGGGGCCGTCGTTACGGCCGCCACCAACTCCCGTGCTCCATGGCAGGCAGTCTATCGCGCGCAGCAGGGGCCTCAGGCACGCCCACCTCGGGCGCGGATGCGGTCCAGGATCTCCTGGTGGACCTCCGGGTCGGTCAGGCCGGCCCCCAGGGGGTTGCGGGTCTTGCCGAGCCCGTGGTGGTCGGACGAGCCCGTGGTGAGCAGGCCCAGCCGGCCGGCCACCTTCCGCAGGTCGGCGCGGGTCTCGTCGTCGTGGTCCGGGTGGTCGACCTCGACACCGTCGAGGTGGTACTCGTGGACGAGTTCGGCGAGGTAGGACTCCGGGAGGTCGTGGCGGCGCCCCCGGCCCCACGGATGCGCCAGCACCGCGACCCCCCGGGCGCGCTGCACGAGCTCGATCGCGCGGGTGAGCTCGGTGCTGTAGCGGTCCACGTACGCCGGGCCACCGTCGTACAGCCAGTGTCGGAATGCCTCGTCCCGCGTCGCGACGTAGCCCTTGGCCACCAGGGCGTCGGCGATGTGTGGACGGCCGAGGGAGGTGCCGGAGGCGTGCTCGAGGACGTCGGCCACCGTCAGCGGCATGCCGAGTTCGGTCAGCTTGGCGACCATGCCCGGCACGCGGTCCGAGCGGCCGACGCGGACGCGGGCCAGTTCGTCCAGGAGTTCCTCGTCCTGCGGGTCGCACCCGTAGGCGACCAGGTGCACGGACTTCCCGTCCTTCTGCGTGGAGAACTCCATGCCGGCGAGCACGCCGATGCCCGCGGCGTCCGCCGCCAGCTTGGCCTCCCGCAGACCGTCGAAGGTGTCGTGGTCGGTCAGGCCGACGACGTCCAGACCGGCCTCCGCGGCCTTGCGGACGAGTTGCGTGGGCGTGTCGGTGCCATCGGAGACGAGGGTGTGGGTGTGCAGGTCGATCCGCATCGCTCCATTCAACTACACCAGCAACGCCCGGATCGCCCGCAGTGCCACCGACATGCGGGCCAGCGTGGACTCCTCCCGCACGATCTCCGTCAACTGGGCCGCCTCGTGCTGGAGCCCGCCCGCGGCGTCCACCCACGCGTCCAGCGCGGCTTGGCCGCTCGTCCCGGCGGGGGCCGCCTGCAGGACCGCTGCGACGAGGTCCGCGTGCAGCGTGCTCAGGTCGTCCCGGAGCGCGGCGCGCGCCATGGTGTCCCACTGGCTGGTGCGCGGCAATTCGCTGACGCGCTCGACGATCCTGTCCAGCCCCAGCTTGCCGGCGAGGCCGAAGTAGACCCTCTCGACCTCCTCGAGCGGCCGCCCCAGGCGCGCCGACAGGTCCGCGATGCTGAGCGCGATGTGCAGGAAGGGGGCCAGCGCCGACGTCCGGGCCAACTCCTCGGGCACGCCCGCCTCGCGCAGCAGGGCGGCCTTCTCCTCGATGCGCTGCTTCTGCAGCGCGGTGGCGAACTGGCCGAAGTGACGGCTCACCACCGCCACCGGTTCGGTGAACGCGGCCGCCTCCCCCTTGATGTCCAGCTCACCGCGCCGGTTGTGCAGCAGCCACCGCGTGGCTCGTTCGATCAGCTGCTGGAGCGCGACGCGGATGGTCAACTCCACGTCGGCCGGGAGGCCCAACCCGGGCAGGGCCAGCTCGTGCCGGGCGATGCCGAAGATGGTCCGGGCGGCCAGTTGCGCCCGGATGATGGCGGTGACGGTGGACGACGTCTCACTCGCGAGCCGGCTGAAGGCCGTGATTCCCTGCGAGTTCACGAAGCGGTTGACCGTCACCATCGTCACGATCTCCCTCCGCAGCGGATGCGCCTGCAGGGCGTCGGCGAAGCGGTCGGCCCGCAACGGCTTCGGGAAGTACGTCACGAGCCTGTCCGCGAGATAGGGGTCGTCCGGGAGCGGCGACTCCACCACCAACCGCTCGAGGTGGATCTTCGTCCACGCGAGCAACGAGGCCAGCTCCGGGCGCGTCAGCCTCCGCCCCTCGGCGATGCGGGAGGCCATCTCCCGGCGGCTCGGGAGCGCCTCCAACCCGCGGTCCAGCAGGCCGATCTCCTCCAGGGACCGCATCCATGCCTCATGGGCGGCGGCCATGCCGTCCACCTGGGCCTGCTCGGTCGAGAGCGCCAGGTTCTGGTCGATGTTGTGGGTGATCACCAGTTGGGCGACCTCGTCGGTCAGGCCGGCCAGCAGCTCGCCGCGTTCCTCGGCGCCGAGTCGCCCGGCGGCCACTTCGGGCTGGAGGAGCACCTTGATGTTGACCTCGTGGTCGGAGGTGTCGACGCCCGCGGAGTTGTCGATGAAGTCGGTGTTGATCCGCCCGCCGTTCCTGGCGAACTCGATGCGGCCGAGCTGCGTCCACCCCAGGTTGCCGCCCTCGCCCGCCACCCTCGCGCGCACCTCGGCGCCGTTGACTCGGAGGGCGTCGTTGGCCTTGTCCCCGACGTGGGCGTGGGTCTCGTCGGTCCCCTTGACGTAGGTGCCGATGCCCCCGTTCCACAGCAGGTCGACCGGAGCGCGCAGGATCGCGTGGATCAACTCGTTGGGGGTCATCGCCCGGACGTGATCCTCCAGCCCCAGCGCCGCCCGCACCTGGGGCGTGATGGTGATGGACTTCGCCGTCCGAGAGTGGACGCCGCCGCCTGGGGAGATCAACTCCTCGTCGTAGTCGGTCCACGACGAGCGGGGCAGCTCGAAGAGTCGCTTGCGTTCGGCCCAGGAGGTCGCCGGGTCCGGATCCGGGTCGAGGAAGATGTGGACGTGGTTGAAGGCAGCCACCAGGCGGGTGTGCTTCGACAGGAGCATGCCGTTGCCGAACACGTCGCCGGCCATGTCGCCGATGCCCACACAGGTGAAGTCCTCGGACTGGCAGTCGATGCCGAGCTCGTAGAAGTGCCGCTTGACCGATTCCCAGGCACCACGCGCCGTGATGCCCATGCCCTTGTGGTCGTAGCCGACCGAGCCGCCGGAGGCGAAGGCGTCCCCCAGCCAGAATCCCCGCTCCACAGAGATGCGGTTGGCGATGTCGGAGAAGGAGGCGGTGCCCTTGTCGGCCGCCACGACGAGGTAGGTGTCGTCGCCGTCGTGCCGGACGACGTCCGGCGGCGGGACGACCCGGCCGTCCACGAGGTTGTCGGTGAGCGACAGCAGCGACGAGATGAACATCTCGTAGCAGGCGACGCCCTCGGCCAGCCACGCGGCCCGGTCGACGCGGGGATCGGGCAGGTTGTTCGGGACGAAGCCGCCCTTGGCGCCCACCGGGACGATGACGGTGTTCTTCACCATCTGGGCCTTCACCAGGCCGAGCACCTCGGTGCGGAAGTCCTCCGCGCGGTCCGACCAGCGCAGGCCGCCGCGGGCGACCTTGCCGTAGCGCAGGTGCACGCCCTGGACGCGCGGGCTGTACACGAAGATCTCGTGGGCGGGTCTCGGTTCGGGCAGGAGGGGGAGTTCGGTCGGGGCGATCTTGAAGGCCAGTGCCGGACGATCGGCGGCGAACGCGTTGGTGCGCTTGATGGCCTGCAGGACAGCGATGAACATGCGCAGGATGCGGTCCTGGTCGAGGCTCTCCACGGCGTCCAGGGTCCTGAGGATGTCGGCCATCGTGCTGCCGGCGTCCTCGTCGCGGGCCTCGAGGCTGAGGCCCTCGTCGGGACGGAAGCGCGACTCGAAGGCCCGGACGAGCGCGGCCGTGATCGTCGGGTTCGCGTTGAGGGCCGCGGCCACGTAGGGCTGGCTGTAGGGAATGCCCGCCTGCTGGAGGTAGCGGGCGATGCCACGCAGCCACGTCACCTGCTCCCAGGTCAGTCCGGCAGTCATGACGAGGCGGTTGAGCTTCCCGGCGTGGGCGCGCCCCGTGTAGGTCGCCTCGAACGCCTCCGCGAACCGGGCACGGTCGTGCGGTTGCCAGTCGGCCAGGGTCTGGCCGCTCGGCAGGTGGAACCCGAAGTCGTAGACGAAGACCGGCTCGCCGCGCAGGTCCCACATGAAGGGACGTTCGTCGATGACGGTGACGCCCAAGGCGTCCAGGTGGGGCATGACGCGCGAGAGCGACATGATCGACTTCGTGAGCACCTTGAACCGCAGGTCGGCGTCATCGTCCTCGGCGTCCGGCTTGAACAGCGCGAAGCGCAGGTCGTCGGGACCGGCGAGCGTGTTGGCGAGGTGCAGGTCGGCCAGCGCCTGCTTCGGGGTGTAGGCGGCCTTGTACGCCTCTCCGAACTCGACCCCGCGCTGCTCGGCGGGCAGCGTTTCCGCCACGTCGTTGAAATCGTCGTCCCAGTTGCGGCTGGCCTTGACGACGTCCGCCTCCAGTGCGGCCCAGTCGACGTCCGGCTCGGTGTCGTCGGGCAGGCGGAGGACGAGAAGCAGCCGTGCCATCTGGCTCTCGTTGACCAGCGCGCGGAACTCGACCGACTCGGCCCCGAGGCGTTCCCCCAGCAGGCGGGTGATGCGCTCGCGGGTGATCGTGCGGTAGCGATCCCGGGGCACATAGACGAAGCAGGACCAGAACCGGCCGTGCGGCGCACGCTGCACGATGAGTCGGGCGTGGCGTTGCTCCTCGACGCCCGCGATGCGGCGCACCAGCCCGGCGAGGTCGTCGACGGTGTCCGCGAACCAGTTGTCGCGGGGCAGGGACGCCATGGCCTCGCGGGCGAGCTCACCGTTGTGCGAGGACGGATCGAGGTCCAGGGCCTCCCAGACCCACGTGGCCTTGTCCTTCACGAGGGGGATCGACTCGACCGGCTCCGAGTAGGCGCGCGAGGACCACAGGCCCAGGAAGCGCCGCTCCCCCACCAGCACCCCGTCGGGCGAATAGCTGCGCACGGACACGTAGTCGAGATTGCCGGCGCGGTGGACCGGCGAGCGACGCGAGTCCTTGGTGACGACCATCACCTCGGGATGGGCGGTGATCTGCGTCGCGTGGAACGGGTCGGGACCCGCGTCCCTGAGCAGGCCCAGCCCGGTGCCGGGCACGGCGGTGAACGTGTCGCCCTCGACCGTGTACTCGCGGTAGCCGAACAGGTCGAAGTGGTCGTCGGCCATCCAGCGCAGCAGACCGGCGATGCGGTGCACCCAGGCCTGCTCGGTCGGCTGTGGCGCGGTCTCGACGAACGTGATCGCCTCCGACAGCCTCCGGCGCAGGGCGTCCGAGTCGTCGTGGATGTCCCGCAGGTCGGCCAACCCGGCCGTCAGCACCTCGCGGGAGGCACCGGTCAGGTCGTCCGCGGCCGTGCCCAGCGGCGGGTACGCCTCCACCGTCAGCCAGGACTCCAACTCGCCCGGTTCCGAGTGCGGGCCCACGCCGGTGAGCAGGCCCGACCCATCGCGCTGCACGGACAGGATGGGGTGCCGGATGGTCCGGACCGTCCATCCCAGCTCCATGAGCTCCATGATCACGGTGTCGACGATGAACGGACGGTCGTCGGTGACCACCTGGATGACCGTCGACCCACCGGCGCTCCAGCCGTCGGCGTCCTCCTGGGGGGTCGCGATGCCGAGCAGGTCCTCCCGGGGGCGTCGGACGCGTCCGAGTTGCAGGTGGGAGTCGGCCAGTCGGGCGGCGTGGGCGAGTGAGGCCACATCATCCACGCCAACCGCGTCCTGGCCGTAGTAGGCCGCCACGAACGCGTGGGCGGGGACGGGACGGTCGGGGCGGTCGATGCCGGTGAGCTCGTCCGCCACGGTGGCGAAGTACTGGGTCATCGTGACATCGCGTGCCATGCAGCCGCTCCTTTGCGTAGCCTCGCGCCAGCCTATCGGGCGGCCCGCTTCCCCACGAGGGGCGGCCCCGCCACAACTTCGTGCCGATGAGGGACAGCCGCAATAATCGAGGGCATGCAGCTCACCAGCCGTCATGTCTTCCCGGCCGCACCCACCGACGTGTTCAGCATGTTCACCGACGAGGGCTTCCTCCGCCACGCGGCGGACCGCCTGGGCACCCCGGACGCCCGGGTGGCCGCCTCCGGCACCCGCACCGCGGTGGAGGTCACCGTCGAGTCGCCGGCCGAGGTGAGGGCCTTCATCGGCGCCACGCTGCGGGTCGTCCTCGACGTCGACTGGGGTCAGGAGAGCTCCGGCGGTGGACGCACGGGGACCTTCACGATGACGATCCCGGGCACGCCGGTGGCGGTGGAGGGTACGACGCTGCTCGCGCCCGCGGGGTCCGGCACCGAGTTGACCTACGACGGGGAGCTGACCGTCAAGGTGCCCCTCATCGGTGGCCGCATCGAGAAGGAGGCCGCCCCCGCGATCCTGGAGGCCCTGGACGACCAGGCTCGCGTGGGCCGGGAGTGGCTCGCCCGCTGACGCCCCGCCGCCAGCCGCCGGCGATCTCAGAGCATGTGCGGGTAGCCCGTCGCGGTCGGCGGGACCAAGGTTTCCTTGATCGCCCGGGGGGACGCCCAGCGGATCAGGTTCCACATCGAGCCGGCCTTGTCGTTCGTGCCGGACGCACGCGCTCCACCGAACGGCTGCTGTCCGACCACGGCTCCGGTCGGCTTGTCGTTGATGTAGAAGTTGCCCGCCGTGAACCGCAACCCGGTCAGGGCCGCCTGGACGGCAGTCCGGTCGGTGGCGAAGATCGACCCGGTCAACGCGTACGGCGCCGCGGAGTCCACCAGGTCGATCACCTGCTCGAAGTCATCATCCTCATACACGTGCACGCCCAGGATCGGACCGAAGTACTCGGTGCAGAAGATGTCCGACAGGGGGTCCGTGCCGACCACGATCGTCGGCCGCACGTACCAGCCGGTCGCGTCGTCGTACGTGCCGCCGGCGATGACGTCCATCGTGGGGTCGGCGTGGCAGGCGTCGATCACGCCGGCGAGCTTGTCGAAGGCCCGCTTGTCGATCACGGCCGAGGTGAAGTTCGCCAGGTCACGCACGTCTCCCACCGCCAGCGCCTCGGTCTGCCGCACGAGTTCGTCCTTGACCTGCTCCCAGATCGACCGCGGGAGGTAAGCCCGCGACGCCGCCGAGCACTTCTGGCCCGAGTACTCGAACGCCCCCCGCACCAACGCGGTCACCAACGCCACCGGATCAGCCGACGGGTGCGCCAGCACGAAGTCCTTCCCGCCGGTCTCCCCCACCAGGCGCGGGTACCCGCGATAGCCGGCGATGTTGGCGCCCACCTGCTGCCACAGGCCCTGGAACACGGCGGTCGACCCGGTGAAGTGGATCCCGGCCAGGTGCGGGTCGGACAGGGCCACGTCCGAGATCTCCTTGCCGTGCCCGGGCAGCATGTTGATCACACCCGGCGGCATGCCCGCCTTCTGGAGCACCTCGGCGAAGACGTGCGCCGCGAACGACTGCGTCAACGCCGGCTTCCACAACACCGGGTTGCCCATCAACGCCGCCGACGTCGGCAGGTTGCCCGCGATCGCGGTGAAGTTGAACGGCGTGATCGCGTAGACGAACCCCTCCAGGGGGCGGTACTCCATCCGGTTCCACACCCCGGGCGTACTGATCGGCTGCTCGGCCATGATCTGTTGCGCGTAGGCCACGTTGAACCGCAGGAAGTCGATCAATTCGCACGCCGCGTCGATCTCGGCCTGCTGCACCGTCTTGCCCTGCCCCAGCATCGTCGCGGCGTTCATCGTCGCGCGGTACGGTCCCGCGATCAGGTCCGCCGCCCGCAGGAAGATCGCCGCCTTCTCGTCGAACGGCAACGCCGCCCACGCCGGGGCGGCCGTCAACGCCGCGTCGATGGCCGCCCGCGCGTCCTCGGCACCCGCCTGCTGCACCGTGCCCAACACGTGCCGGTGGTCCGACGGCATCGTCACCTCGAACGAGTCCTCACCCGTCCCCGGACGCCACTCACCACCGATCCACGCGTCCAACGCCATCGGCCCCGCCCCCGCCATCTCGGCCAGGCGCACCTCCAACTCGGCCCTCTCGCGCGAGCCGGGGGCGTGACCAAGAACGGGCTCGTTCACGGGTCGGGGAACCGATGTCTGCGCATCCATGCCCGGAAGGATAGCTGCCGCACAGTGCCACCGGCAGCGAACGCAGCGACAGATGCTTGCGACGTTCGTCAGTCAGCCACTGAATCCTGCCGCAAAGCCCCCGCGCATCGATGAAAACCCGAACCTCAGCCTGCCTTCTTGACCTTCTTCGCGGGCTCGTCGGCACCCTTGGCCGCCGCCTCGCGCCTCTTCTTGGCCGCCTCGACGGACGCCTTGAGCGCGGCCACCAGGTCGACGACGTCGCCGGCACCCTCGGCCTGCTCCTCGGACGCCGTGGGTGCGGGCGCCTCTCCCAGCTTCGCCGCGACCACGGCCTCGAGCGCCTCCCGGTAGGTGTCGGTGAACTGCGTGGGGTCGTAGGGAGCGGTCAGCTGCTCGATGAACATGCCGGCCATGTCGACCTCGCCCTTCGACGCCTTGATCTCGTCCGACGGTGCGGCGAACGCACCATCGCGGAGCTCGTCCGGCCACAGCAGCGTGTGGAGGACCAGCAGGCCGTCCACGGCCCGGATGAGCGCGAGGGACTCACGGGAGCGCAACGCGACCTTCACCACGGCGACCTTCTTGGCCTTCTTCAGCGCCTCGCGCAGGAGCACATAGGGCTTCGCGCCCGGCCCCTCGGCCTCCAGGAAGTAGGACTTGTTGTAGGCCGTCGGGTCGATCTCGTCCAGCTCGACGAACTGGACGATCTCCACCTGCTTGGCGGTGGGCAACGGCAGGTCGTCGAAGTCGGACGCCTCGAGCACGACCAGGCGTCCATCCGCTGCCTCATACCCCTTCGCGATCTCCGCGTAGGGGATCTCCTGGCCGCACACCTCGCAGACGCGCTTGTACTTGATGCGCCCGCCGTCGGCGGGGTGCACCTGCCGGAACGTGACGTCCTTCTCCTCGGTGGCCGAGTACAGCTTCACCGGGATCGTGACGAGGCCGAACGAGACGGCGCCCTTCCACAAGCTACGAGGCATGTTCCCTAGTGTGACAGGCGTTCCCATTCGGAGGAACCGTGCCACAGCAGCTCGGTACCGCGCAGCAGGTCGCTGACGGCGTCCGTCTCCCAGGCACGGTCCAAGGTGGTCTCACCGATCTCGGCCCTAGCAGCGGCGGCCCGGGCGGCGCCGTCCTCGTCGTCGGTGAACAGGCTCTCGACGAACCTCCAGGGGACGTTGTCGGCCACCACGGCGCCGAACTCGGCCGGCTCCGCCCCGGAGGCGTCCGTGTCGCAGACCGCCACGAGGCGGACGCCGTGGGCCAGGAGGCCGGCGACGCCCGCGATCTCGAGCAGTGTCAGGTCCGCGTCCTCACTGTCGGGGGAGGAGAGGCCGAAGGACTCCAAGAACAGCGGCGTGCCGGCGTACCCGACCACGTCGCGTTTACCGGACCTGGCCCACTCGGCCAGGTCGGCCGGGGAAAGGGGGACGAACACGAGCATGGGCCCAGCATGGCATGAGTTGTCCACAAGCAGAGGTCGGAATGCTGGTCCCGGACCCGCCGCCACCCGCACAGTGGGTGCATGCCCACCCCCGTCGCCGTCCTTCCCGCCCCCCGCACCCGGCCCCACGTCGTGGCCCTCGCGTTCCCGTCCGACGCCGGGGTGCCACCCCAGTCACCGCTGCCGGAGGACGAGATCACCGCCGTGGCGGTCCCCGTCGTCGATGTTTCGCCGGACGCGGACCGGGTCGCCAGAACCATCACCCGGGCCCTCGCCGAGTCGCTGGCCGGACGGCGTCCGCTCGCCCAACTGCGTCCCCTCCTGGCGCCGCGTGTCGCCCTGCTCATGGAGCACCTCGTCCGGGCCGGGGCCGCCAGTGGGATGCGTCTCGTCGGCGTCCGACTGCAGAGCCCACGAGACGGCGTCGTCGAGGCGTCGGCGCGGCTGGCGTCCGCCACCCGGTGCGCGGCGCTCGCCGTCCGCATCGAACGGCGCACCACCCGCTGGGCCGTCACCACGCTGGAGGCGGCACTGGCCGCGGACGGGCGCGTGCCCGCCCGCTCGTGAGCGGACGGGCACATGCGGATGGGTCGCGCTACTTGCGCTTGTTGTTGGCGCGACGCTGCCGGCGGTTCGTCGGAGCCGGCTCCTCGGGCTCGGCCTCGACCACGTCCGGGTCACCGTGCACCTCCACGTTCCCGTCCTCGGTGGGGCCGGAGTACGTCAGCTGAGCCGCCGCCGCCACGTCGACGGGGGCGCCCGTGGCATCGCGGACGACGCCGACCTGCGGCGTGACGTTGACCTCGAGGTTGAACACGTAGCCGATGGACTCCTCCAGGAAGGCATCCATCATGGCGTTGAACATGTCGCCGCCCTCGCGCTGGTACTCCACGAGCGGGTCGCGCTGCGCCATCGACCGCAGGCCGATGCCCTCGCGCAGGTAGTCCATCTCGTAGAGGTGCTCGCGCCACTTGCGGTCCAGCACGCTGAGCACGACGCGGCGCTCGACCTCGCGCATGACCTCGTCCCCCAGCTGCTCCTCGCGGGCGTCGTAGGCGCGGGAGACGTCGGCGACGAAGTCGGACACCAGCTCGTCGGACGTCATGTCGGCATCGTGGTAGTCGGCCATGTCGAGGCCCACGGGGTAGAGCGTGCGCAACTGCGCCCACAGGGCGTCGAGGTCCCAGTCCTCCGCGAAGCCCTGGGTGTGCTCCCGGACGACCTGCTCGACGACCTTCGCCGCCGCGACGCGGAGCTGCTCGTCCACATCGGCGCCCTCGAGCACGCGCCGACGGTCGCCGTAGATCGTGTGACGCTGACGGTTCATCACGTCGTCGTACTTGAGGACGTTCTTGCGCATCTCGAAGTTCTGGCTCTCGACCATCTCCTGCGCGCTGGCCACCGAGTTGGTGACCTGCTTGTTCTCGATCGGCACGTCGTCCGGCACGTTGAGGACGAGGAGGACGCGCTCGATCAGGTCGGCCTTGAACAGGCGCATCAGGTCGTCCTGCAGCGAGAGGTAGAACCGTGACTCGCCCGGGTCGCCCTGGCGGCCAGATCGACCGCGGAGCTGGTTGTCGATGCGTCGGCTCTCGTGGCGCTCCGAACCGACGACGTACAGGCCGCCCCGCTCGACGACCTCCTCGTGCTCGGCGTTGGTCTGCTCCTCGACCTTGGGATAGAGCTCCGCCCAGGCCGCCTCGTACTCGTCCGGGTTCTCGACCGGGTCGAGGCCCCTCTCCCGGAGGGCCGCGTCGGTGAGGAACTCGGGGTTGCCGCCCAGGATGATGTCGGTGCCACGGCCGGCCATGTTGGTGGCCACGGTGACCGCACCCTTGCGTCCGGCCAGCGCAACGATCGCCGCCTCACGCGCGTGGTTCTTCGCGTTCAGCACCTCGTGCGGGACGCCCGCCTTCACCAGCCGCTTGCTGAGCACCTCGGACTTGGCCACGGAGGCCGTGCCCAGCAGCACGGGCTGCCCGGCGGCGTGCCGCTCGACCACGTCGGCGACCACGGCGTCGAACTTGGCGTCCTCGGTGCGGTAGATCAGGTCGGCCTGGTCGACGCGGATCATGGGCCGGTTCGTCGGGATCGGCAGGACGCCGAGGCCGTAGATCTTCTGGAACTCGCTCTCCTCGGTCTTGGCCGTACCGGTCATGCCGGAGAGCTTCTCGTACATGCGGAAGTAGTTCTGCAGCGTGATGGTGGCCAGCGTCTGGAACTCCTCCTTGATCTCCACGCCCTCCTTGGCCTCCAGCGCCTGGTGCAGGCCCTCGGAGTAGCGGCGCCCGACCAGCGTGCGTCCGGTGAACTCGTCGACGATGACGACCTCTCCGTCGGGCGTGACCATGTAGTCCTTGTCGCGCTTGAACAGTTCCTTGGCGCGGATCGCGTTGTTCAGGTAGCTGATCAGGGGCGTGTTGGCCGACTCGTAGAGGTTCTCGATGCCGAGGCGGTCCTCCACGAGCGCGATGCCGGGCTCCATCACGGAGATGGTCTTCTTCTTCTCGTCGACCTCGTAGTGGGTGTCGCGGATCATCCGCTTGGCGAGGCGGGAGAACACCGGGTACCAGCGCTTGTTCTCCTCGGCCGGTCCCGAGATGATCAGCGGCGTCCGCGCCTCGTCCACGAGGATCGAGTCGACCTCGTCGACGATCGCGAAGTGGTGACCGCGCTGCACGCAGTCCTCCAACGCCAGGGCCATGTTGTCGCGCAGGTAGTCGAAGCCGAACTCGTTGTTGGTGCCGTACGTGATGTCGGCGGCGTAGGCCGCGCGGCGCTCGGCCGGGGTCATGTGCTGGAGGATCACCCCGGTGCTCAGGCCGAGGAAGTGGTGGACGCGCCCCATCTGCTCCGACTGGTACTTGGCCAGGTAGTCGTTGACCGTCACGACGTGGACGCCCTTGCCGGTCAGCGCGTTGAGGTAGGACGGCAGCGTTGCGGTCAGCGTCTTCCCCTCACCGGTCTTCATCTCGGCGATGTTGGCCAGGTGCAGCGCCGCGCCACCCATCAACTGGACGTCGAAGTGCCGCTTGCCGAGCACGCGCCGTGCGGCCTCGCGCACCGTGGCGAACGCCTCGGGCAGCAGCTGGTCGAGGGTCTCGCCGTTGGCGTAGCGCGCCTTGAACTCGTCCGTCTGGGCACGGAGTTCCTCGTCGCTCATCGCCTCGAAGTCGGGCTCGATGGAGCTCACCTGCTTGGCGATCGTCTCCAGGCGCTTGATCTGGCGCCCCTCACCCAAGTGCATCAGCTTGTCCAACAGGCCCACGTGTCTGTGCTTCCTCGTCGTCCGTTCGGCGCCGGCTCGGCACCGTCCCCCATGGTAGGGGGTCGGCCACCGTGGGGGTCACACCAGGGGTGCCAAGGTGGCGGCCAAGGTCCCCCGGGGCCCCACGGCCACAGCGCCGAGCCCGAGCCAGCCGGCCATGAGGTGCAGTTCGGACGCCAACGGCGGGGCCACCTCGTCCGCCCGGCGGCCCTCCTCCAGCCACGCCGACTGCACCATCAGGACGCCGCGGGCGCGGTCGGCCTTGAGGTCGACCCGCGCGGCCGGGGAGTCACCGAGCCAGAACAGGTACACGTAGTAGCCGTACTCGCGCTGGGGTTCGGGAACGTAGATCTCGATGCGGTAGCGCGTGCCGAACAGGTTCTCCAACCGTCGTCGCTCGAACACCGACGAGTCGAACGGGCTGACCAGCGCGTGGGCGTGCAGCGAGCGCGGCATCCGGGCCTCGTGCCACAACCAGTGCGGCCCGGTCACGCCGGCCACCTCGACCTCCTCCAACTCGCCGCGGGCCACGAGCCGCCGCACGGACGCCAGCGTCTCGGCCTTGCGCAGGTGGAAGTACTCGCTCAGCGCGGTGAGATCCGACACCCCGAGGGCTCTGGCGGCCCGGGCGACCAGGAGGTCACGGGAGGTGTCGTCGTCCGGGTCCGGGGTGGCGAGCACAGCCGGCGGCAACACCCGCTCGGTGAGGTCGTACAGCCGCTCGAAGGCAGCGTTCCGGCCCGCGACGGACAACGTCCCGACGTTGAAGAGGTGTTCCAAGACGTACTTGGCCTCCGACCAGTTCCAACCCCAGTGCACCTTCCGGCGCACCTCCTCGTTCTCGATCTGCCGCGGGGTCAGCGGACCCCGCTCGGCGACGTCGGTGAGGATGCGCTCGACCAGGTCCGGCTTGTGCTCCAGGATGCGGGTGAACCGCTCCCGCTCGCGGGTGGCGAGGGACCGCTTGCGGAGGCGCAGCGCCGGCTCCAGCGTCACGTCGACGAGGCAGGCCGCGTGTCCCCAGTACTCGAACAACCGGCGCGGCGCGCGCTGCCAGGCGCGCTCCAGCAGGGCGGGGTCGTAGGCACCCAACCGCGCGAACAGGGGCATGAGGTGGGCTCGGACGGCCACGTTGACAGAATCGATCTGGAACTCGCCGACCCGGTCGATCTCGGCCTGCACGTGCCTCATGGTCACCGTGGCCGGGCGCGGGCGTCCGAACCCCTGCGCGGCCAACGCCACGCGGCGGGCCTGCGCATGGGACAGGCGACGGCCGGGCATCAGGATCGCTCCCGATGCCCGGCCGTCCGGTGTGGTTCGGTCACGCGTCGGCGTCGACGTCCAGGTGGATCACGCCATAGTCGTAGGCCTTGCGGCGGTACACCACGCTCGGAGCGCCGGAATCGGCATCCACATACAGGAAGAAGTCGTGCCCGACGAGCTCCATCTCGTCGAGGGCCTGCGCCAGGGTGAGCGGCGTGGCGGGGAAGATCTTCTCCCGGACGACCAGCGGACCGTCACCGGTGACCTCCAGGCCGGCGATGCGGCGGACGGACGGGGCGTCCTCGGCCGGTGCCGCCGGACGCGGCGGGGGAACCTCGAGGGTGTCGGAGACACGGAGTCCGCGGTGCACCTTGCGGCGGTCCTGGGCACGGCGCAGCTGCGACTTCATCTTGTCGAGGGCGTGCTCGAACGCGATCGCCTTGTCGTCCGCGGAAGCCACGGACCGGACGACCGGGCCCTTCCCGATCAGGGTGATCTCCACCTGTGTCGCTTGGTCCGGTTGCTTGTGCTGACTCGCGGACACCTGCACCTCGACGCGCTGGACACGATCCCGGAACCTCTCGATCCCGGAGATCCGTTCGGCGACCTTGTCCTTGAATTCGTCGGTGATGCTGACGCGACGGCCGGTGACGATGACGTCCATGCCAACCTCCTTGTTCGGGTAACAAAATGGCACCGGCGCCTACTCCTGAGGGTCAGGGGCTGGCGGTTGGTGCCATGTCCCCAACCTAGCGCGGAACCGCCCGACAATCACGCGTTCCCCGCAGTTAACTTGCCGTACACACGGGAGACCACCCACCTCCTCGGTCAACGCCCACGACGCAGGGGCGTGGCCGCCACCACCGCGCACGCGGACGCCGGCGTCCCGGCCTCCCGGAGGGCGCGGCAGGCCTCCCTCAAGCTCGCCCCGGTGGTGGTGAGGTCGTCCACCACCACGCGCAGCGCGCTCCCACCGGCCTCCGCCACGCCCGAACGGCGACGCGCCACCAGGGCCCCGGTCACGTTGGTCAGCCGGTCGGCCTCTCCGAGCGTGGACTGGTCAGCCACCCTCCGCCGGTGGCTCAGGTTCGCCTCGACGCGGGTGGGCACACCGGCCCCACCCAGGGCACGCGCGGCGACTCGCGCGAGGGCGAGCGTCGTGTCCAGGCCCCGTTCGCGCACGGATCGTGGCTGGGACGGCATGGGCACGAGCACGAGCCCGCCGGGACGCGTCCCCACCGCCCGTACGGCCACGGCCACCGCCAACGCCAGCGCCTCGCCCAGCGTCGCCGACAGCCACCAGCCCGTGCGCTCCTTGTAGCCCACGATGCAGCGCTGCCACACCTCGGCGTACGCGGCGGCGGCCAGGACCGGGACGTCGCACCCGGAGCTCGCCACCTCGAACGGCTCGGCACCGGCGAGCAGGAGGCTGCACGCGCGACAGAGACCGGCGCAGGGCGTCCGGCACCCGGGGCAGGCTGCCCCCAGCAACAGGGACGCGGCGGCGTCCACGAACGGTCGCGGCACGCCGGGGACACTAGGCGCCGCCCGTCAGGGGTAGAACACCGACGCGAGCTCGACGTCGTGCTGCGACCACCGGAGGTCGCTGTTGTAGCGCCACACCTTGCCGTCGACCGTCCGTACCATCGGCGGGACACCGGGGGCGACCGCCAGTTCGACCAGGTCGCTCGCCTCCGTGGGCCCGATCGGGACGATGGTGGCACCGTCCTGGGCGACCGCCTGCACCGTGCTGGTCCGGCCGTCCTTGACGAGGACGAGCAGTGAGTCCGCTCCGCGCCAGCCGACGTCCAGCGGAATGAGTTGGGCGACGGACGTCGTGGCGACGCGCAACTCGCGCCAGCCCTCGACCGCCACCTCCCCCTGGCCGCGGACGACGCGGCCGAGGCCCACGGACCGTTGCCCGCCGGGTCGCTCGACCAGCATCGCGATCCGGGCTCCGTCAGGGGCCACGCGGAACGTGCTCACGCGCCCCTCCCCCAGCCCCTCGACGCGCACGGGCGCCCAAGAACCACCCTCGACCGGCACCCGGCCCAACTCCCCGGCGTCGTTGTCGACCCAGAGGTCGCCCAGCCGGTCGAACTGCGGTCGACCGAAGCCGGTGGAGGAACCGACCTGCGTGACGACCGACTCCCCCAGCGGGGTGACCACGAGGGCGCCGCGGTCGGCGCTGACCGCCGCCGCCATGAGAGCGTCCGACCGGACGGCGGCGAGACTCACGTCGGTCACTCCCGGCGCGACAGGCAGGTGCTCGATGCCGCCCGCCCCCTCCACGACACGGACGACCTGCCCGCCGGCCACGGCGAACAACTGGCGGCTGCCTTGGCGCGCCGTGGGGTCGGCCTCGGGGAACCCGCCGACCGGGACGTCGGTCCCGTACGGCTCGACCGACCAGGGGTCGTTCTCCCCCCATCCCACGGTGACGGCCACGATCGACTCGAACGACCGGTAGCTCCAGGCGAGCTGGGTCGCGAGCGCCACCCGCTGGGCCTGCGTCAGGTCGCGTCCGGTCCGGCGGAGGCGGACCTGCGCCACCCCCGTGGCCGACACGACCACCCGTTCGAGGGCGATCCCCTCCAGGGGTGGCTCGACCGCGCCGGACAGCCACTCCGTGGCCCCGCCGACCACCGCCTCGGCCGCCCGCTCGTAGGCGCCGGCGCCTCGTGGGAAGTACCGGGGATCGGGCACGAGCCACCGTCCCCCCGGGGCCCAGAAGTACGGCGTGACGCGCGTGAAGGCACTGGTGAACAGGTACTCGGAGACGAGCAGCCCCTCGGGGGGCGACCCGATCCGCCATTGGCCGTCCTCGTCACGGAGGAGTCCGAAGTCGTGGTCGAGCGATTCCATCGACTGCCGGTAGGAGCCCGCCGAGTCGAGGGTGCCGACGACCGGGGCACGGAGCATCGCGCCCTCGTCGGTCGCGACGACCGGGTTGCCCTCGGCGTAGATGCGGACGCCGGCCTCCGGCTGCCACCGCTCGGACGCCTCGGGCGTCAGGTAGGTCCGGGCGACGGCGTAGTCGGGCTGCGAGGACGCCATCGCGTGGAGGAAGCCCTCGACGACCGTGATGGGCGACGCATTCCGACCCGGCGGCGCGGGAGCGATCACCACCCCGGGATTGAGCCTCCCCGGCGTGGCCTGCACCTGCGTCACCGGGCCCGTGGTGGGGACGCCACTGCACCCGGTCGCCACGAGGGCCAGCACGACGAGCACCACGACGAGGGGCGCGCGGTTCATGAGGACCTCCACTCGTCGGGCACCACGGGCAGGGGCGACTCCAGAGCCGCCACCCCGGGCTCCACGGGTAGCGTCAGGCGGAACTGGGCACCGTGCCCCGGGCGACCCCACGCGTTGAGCCAGCCCCCGTGCAACTGGGCGTCCTCCAGGGCGATCGAGAGCCCGAGTCCCGAGCCGCCCACCGTCCTCTGACGTGACGTGTCCGCCCGCCAGAACCGGGTGAACACCTGGTGCGCCTGCGCAGCGCTGAAGCCGACACCGTGGTCGCGGATCGTCACGGCGACGGCTTCGGCGTTGGCTGCGACGGTGAGGACGACGTCATGCCCCTCGCCGTGCTCGATGGCGTTGCTGAGCAGATTGCTGACGATGCGGCGGACGCGCCTCGGGTCGACCCGGCACCGGACGGCATCCGGCGCGCGGAGGACCAAAGACGTGGCGTACGCGTCGGCCAAGGGTTGCTGCGCGGCGATCTCGGTGGCGACGAGCTGCACCAGGTCGACGTCGTCGACCTGCAGCTCCGCGGCTCCCGCGTCGAAGCGGCTGATCTCCAGCAACTCGGTGAGCAGGTGCTCGAAGCGGTCCAGCTCCCCCTTCAGCAACTCGGTCGAACGCCGGGTCACCACGTCGAAACCGTCCCGGCCGTCGTAGAGGACGTCCGCCGCCATCCGGACGGTCGTGAGCGGGGTCCGCAGTTCGTGGCTGACGTCGGAGACGAACTGGCGCTGGACCAACGACAGGTTCTCCAGCTGCTGGATCTTGCGGCCGAGCTCGTCGGCCATGTGGTTCATGGACCGGCTCAGGCCGGCCAGGTCGTCCGACCCCCGGATCATCATGCGCTCGTCGAGGTGCCCCGCCGCGATGCGCTCGGACGTCTCGCGCGCCGCCCGGATCGGACGGAGCGCCTGCAGTGAGATCAGGTACATGAGCCCGGTCATCAGGGGGAGGAAGACCGCGGCCGCGAGCAGGGCCGACCGTTGGACGACCTCCAGCGTCTTCTGCTCCTGGTCCATGCCGAACAGGAAGTACACCGGGTAGCGGCCCGACCCCGGGGCGAGCAGGGCCCCGCCGACGACGAGGCCGGCCCGCGGCGTCCGACCGTCGGTGAACGAGATCGAGGTGGGTGTGGTGAAGAGGCCCTCCCCGCCGGCGCCGACGGCCTCGCGGATGGCCGAGGGCACCGACGACACCGAGACTCCCGCCGACGTGATGTCGGAGACGGGCCCCGAGATCACCAGGTCGTATTGGTCCCCCACATTGCCCCGGCTCGCCACGTCGCGCGCCAGCCGGGTGAGGTGCTCGTTCACGGTGGACGTCCGCAGGTCGGCGTCCCGCAGCGAGGCCTGCATGCCCTCCAGCACCGCGGACGCCTCGGACACCGACTGGTCCGTCTTCGCCTCGAGGATGCCGCGGGTCGACTGGTCGACGAGCAACCATCCGGTCACGCCGAACACCGCCAGGGCGGCCAGCACGCTGTTCGTGACGACGCGGAACGACAGCGACCGCGCCCACCAGCGGGCCGGGTACCCGAGCACGCGGCCCAGCCGGCTCATGGTGAGGTGGGCGTCGTCCCCGCGCGGTAGCCGATGCCCCGGACGGTCACGATGATCTCGGGGTGCTCGGGGTCGCGCTCGATCTTGCTGCGGAGCCGCTGGACGTGGACGTTGACCAACCGGGTGTCACCGGGGTGCCTGTACCCCCAGACCTCCTGGAGGAGCAACTCGCGGGTGAACGCCTGGCGCGGCTTCCGCGCGAGGGCCAGCAGCAGGTCGAACTCGAGCGGCGTGAGCGAGATCACCTCGTCCCCGCGGTGGACGGTGTGGGCGTCCACGTCGATCACGATGTCGCCGAGGCGCAGGACGACCGGGTCGTCCCCGGGTGGGAGGGAGCGGCGGAGGCGGGTCTTGACGCGCGCGAGCAGCTCCTGGGTCTTGAACGGCTTGGCCACGTAGTCGTCGGCGCCCGACTCCAGGCCCTCGACGACGTCGGACGTGTCGGACTTCGCGGTGAGCATGACGATGGGGACGTCGGACTCGGCCCGCAGGTCGCGGCACACGTCCACCCCGTCGCGGCCGGGCAGCATGAGGTCGAGCAGCACGAGGTCGGGGCGGAACCGGCGGAACTCGTCCACCGCCTCGTCACCACGGCCCACCCAGGCCGTCTCGAACCCGGAGGCCTGCAGGACGATCTGCAGCATCTCGGCCAGGGCCACGTCGTCATCGACCACGAGCACCTTGCTCCCCGTCAGACTCATCGTTACCCCCTCAGTTCAGTTCCGGCGTGGGCGTCCATGTTGACAACCAGCCTAGTTCCCCGCCCTGTCGAGCCAACACGCGCCGCCACAACGTCTCCGGATCGGGGTCGAAGACGTCCGCGTGACGGGCCGGCACCGGGTGCCACATTCCCTGCGCGACCTCCCCGTGCAGTTGACCGGGGGCCCAGCCCGCGTAGCCCGCGAAGATCCGCAGGTCGCTGTACGCACCCGCCGCCAGTTCGATGGGTGTCTCCAGGTGGAGCAGCCCCACACGGTCGAAGAGGCGCCGCCACCCCGGCGGTTCCTCGGTCGGGTGGGCCGGCGTGGCGAGGCAGATCGCCCCCTCCTGGGAGACGGGCCCGCCGTCGAAGAGGCGATGGGGCCAACTGGTCAAGCCCTCCCAGCCGGGCAGCACGCTGGCGAGATCCACACCGGTGTAGGAGTTCAGCACCACCCCGAGCGCGCCCGAACCGTCGACGTCGAGCAACAGGACGACGGATCCGTCGAAGACACCGTCGGTCAGCTCGACACCGGCGACGAGCAGCGTGCCTGGCTGCAACGGTGCGGCTACGAAGTCGGCGTCCACTTCTGCATCATGGCATAGAAACGCCGCGGTCCCGGCTCATTCGAGCCGGGGCCGCGGCGGTCGAAAAGGGTGGAGGTGGCGGGAGTCGAACCCGCGTCCTCGAGAGGCGAACCAGGTCTTCTCCGGGCGCAGCCGACGGTGTCGTTCTACTCGGCCCCCGTGCTCGTCATCGGCACGTCACGGACAGGCCCAGCCCTGGTTGAGTCCCGATCGTCCGCCACGGCGTCAGACGACCAGCAAGCCTTCTGGATGAGGCCAGGATCCGGGTCGAAGGCTAACCCGGGCTGACCCTTCGATCACTGATCAGGCAGCGAGAGCGAAGTCTGCGCGAGTGTTTTCGGCAGTTGTTGGTTTCCAGCGTTCGTTTACGAGATGTCGCTGGCTCCTCGGCCCGCTTCTCCTGGGACTACCGTCCCAAGTCGAAACCAGTCACCCCCTGTTGAGTTGTACCTCCCGGAAGGACCGGGAGCATCTCAGCATACGCGATGCGCACGCCTCATGCCATGTCAACGCCCATCGGTGCGCAAAGCTTCCAGCCGGATGACGCGCATCACCGGATTGCTGAACGGCTGCCCGGACAGGACACGCGCGCCGCTCATGATGGTGAGGACCATCCATCCGACCCAGCCCAGCGCCATGATGGGACCGAGGACCGCCTCGGGCAGGAGGAACGCGCCCACGATCGCCGTCACCAGGCAGGCGACGCCGGCGACGAGCTGGAAGTTGAAGGCCTTGGCCGCCTCCCGCCGCGCGGGCGTCCCGGGCGTCGCCAGGGCGTACGCGACCAAGGGCCCGAAGATCCACGTGAACAGCGACGACAGGTGCGCCAAGCCGCCCAGGATCGTGGCCTGCGGCCCGCGGGCGAGCCCCGGAGCGGGGGCCGTGCGCACGGGGAGGCCGGCGGTGCCGGCGTCCAACTCACGGCGGGTCCGCGCCGACATCACCATCCCCAGTCGCTGGTCGAGTTCGAACTCGTTGAGGCGCCCCGTGGAGTAGGCATCCTGCAGTTGTGCCTCAGCGCGTGCGCGATCGGCGTCGCCGACCCTCAGGTCCAGCGAGTGGTGGTTGATCATGTCCCCATTGTGCGCCCCGGGACGGCGCCAGCCATCGGGCGTTCCCCGGATCGTCCCCCGCCGTCCCCGTACGCTGGAGCCCATGGACAAGCCCATCATTGAGATCCCCGACAGCGACGCCCCGACCGAGCTCGTGCTCGACGACCTCGAGGTCGGCACCGGCCCCGAGGCCGTACCCGGCAAGCAGGTGGCCGTGCACTACTCCGGTGTCGCCTGGTCGACCGGCGACGAGTTCGACAACAGCTACGACCGTGGCGAACCGCTGGTGTTCGGCCTCGGCGCGGGCCAGGTCATCCGGGGCTGGGACACCGGCATCGCCGGGATGAAGGTGGGCGGACGCCGTCGCATCACGATTCCGCCGCACCTGGGCTACGGGGCCCGCGGCGCCGGCGGCGTGATCAAGCCCAACGAGACCTTGGTGTTCGTCTGCGACCTCGTCGGCGTTCGCTGATTCCCTGTCCCTCGCTCCTGGGAGCGCCACACCTTGGGATGCCGCGGCCGTGAGCGGGATGCCCACTCAGACACCGTGGCATTCCCGGGTGTGCGGCCCGCCATCCGGGCCGGGGCCCGCGCCCTACCAGGACCCGCCGCCCCCGCCGCCGCCCCCGCCGCCGGAGAAGCCGCCGCCCCCACCGAAGGCAGAGCCGCCCCCACCGAATCCGATGTCGTTGCTGAAACTGGGCCCATGTGAGGCCACCGACGGCGCCGTGGACGTCGGGATCGCATGGTTCAGCGCGTTCAACTGCCACAACAGCAGGTTGCCGTCGAAGACGGAGGCGCCGTACCAGGACGCGTCGGGCCGCGCGATGCGGCCCAGCGCGATCGCCTCCTCACACACCCTCACCCAGCGATCCGCCAGGCCGAACAGCACGGCCCAGGGCAGGTACTTGGTGAAGATGTCCTCCCCCTCCTCGAACCTGAGCTGGTCCGCCTCGGCTGTGGCGATGTAGGTGCGGAAGCCCTCGACCTGGTCCGTCCAGGCCCGGCCCAACGCGGTGCGCTGGCCTCGCGCCATCTTGGTCTTCACCACGATCAGCGTGATCGCCAGGGCGATCGTGGCCGGCACCAGGAACCAGCCCATCCCGGCGAGCAGGCGCACGTCGAAGAAGAACACCGCGAACATGACCACCCACAGGAAGCCCAGGGTTGACCCGCTCCTGCGGCCGCGGGCGACCTGCCGGAACCACTGGTTGCCCAGGGCGACCGAGCGGGCGTCACGCTCGAGGGTGTCCGAGGCGTCCGCCAACTGACCCGCCCGGTCGAGCCGGACGGTCTGCTGGCCGCCCTGGAAGAGCTCGCCCAGCAGCAGGACGCTGGGGTCATCCAGCGCCTTGCGAGGATCGCGGAGCTCGGCCCGGGGGCTGCCCTGGGACGCAAGGGTGATGGCCCCGTGCGTGGCGAGCCCCACCAGCGTCGCCGTCAAGTGCTCCGTCCGGTAGCGGCCATCCGCCAGAAAGCCGGCGTACGTCAGGGGGAGTTTCGGCGGCGCGAAGGCGACCGGAACCGGGATGGTGGGGTCGTTGCGGACGACCCTGCTGGGCTCCCCCGCCAGCGGAACCGTGCCGGGCGGGACGCCGGCGTACCGCTCGTCGTGCCCGCGGCGGCGGTAGTAGAGCAACCCCAGGACGGGAATGCCGACCGCGGCGAGCGCTCCGGCACCCTGCATGACGCGGGTGCTTCGCATCTGGGCCGCGTCGCCGCGCTCGACACGGATCGGGGTGGCGTTGGTCACCGCAGCCGGGTCCATCTGGACGCCGATCGTCAGGAGGCTGCCGGCCGGAATGCCGTCCGCGTTGGTGAAGGTCACCTGGTCGCCGGCCACCGCCGCGCGTGTGCACTCGGTGGTGGACCGCGGTGGGCCCACGAAGCAGGTGGCCCGCTGGACCTCCCCGGGCACCGTCACCGTGACCGTCGAGGAGCGGATGGCGCCCATCGTCGACCCCGTGACGTCCCAGTAGAGCTCCGGGAGCTTCGTGGCATCGGGCGTCCGCAGCGCGCCCCGGACGTCGTAGGAGATGACGTAGGTCGCCGTGGGCGACTGGATCGTGCGGTTGGCATCCCCGATGCGGATGCGGATGGCGGCTTCACGGTCTGTGGTGGAGTAGCTGGAGACCTGCGTCGCGGTCGACACGTTGCTGGGGCTGCTGACCGTGATGTTGGTGATCTCGTAGACCATGTCCTGCTCGTCGTCGAACGGCTCGCGGGTGACGAGGTACCGCTCATACCCGTGACGTCCCGAGTTGGAGCCGAAGCGGAGGACGACGGTCTCGGTGACCTTGAGGACGCCCTCGGGCGTCACCCGGTACACGGCGTCGAAGCGGTCATAGGTGTCACCTGCCGCGTGGGCCGGGGTCGCGACCCCCGCCACCCAGGCCAGCGCGAGGAGCAGGGCCGCCAGGGCGGCCAAGCTCCGGCGCAGGGTGCCGCGCATGTCAACGACGTCGCTTGTTGCGGGTCGCCAGCGCACGCTGGGCCTCTCGGTTCGCGTCCCGCTCGGCGATGGTCTGGCGCTTGTCCCAGTCCTTCTTGCCGGTCGCCACCGCGATCTCGACCTTCGCGTACCCATCGCTGAAGTAGATCGACAGCGGCACCAGCGTGCGACCGGAGTTGGCGACCTCCTTCTCGAGCTTCGTGATCTCGCGCCGGTTCAGGAGCAGCTTGCGGGTGCGCAGCGGTCCGTGGTGGTGGGTGCCGAACTTGTACTCGGGGATGTTCACCCCGCGCAGCCACACTTCCCCGTCGTCGATCGTGGCGAACCCGTCGGTGAGCGACGCACGGCCGGCGCGCAGCGACTTCACCTCGGTGCCGAGCAGCACCAGACCGGCCTCGACACGGTCACCGATGTGGTAGTCGTGGCGGGCCTTCTTGTTCTGGGCGACGAGGATGCGTCCCTCGGGTCGCGGCATGGGCAGCGACTCCTTCCTGGTGCACGAGTGCCGCCCAGCATATCGCGGGGCGGCACTCGGGCAGGTGGCGATGATCAGGGGACGTAGCGGACCGGGTTGACCGGCACACCGTCCAGCCGCAACTCGAAGTGCAGGTGGGGAGTCGTGGACAGGCCCGTGTTCCCGACGTAGCCGATGAGCTGGCCCCGCTCCACCCTCTGGCCGACCCGCACGACGATGCGTGACTGGTGCGCATAGCCCGTCGTGACGTACTTGCCGTCGATGAGGTCACCGTGCCCGAGGAGCACGAAGTTGCCGAAGCCACCGTTCGGCCCCGCCTGCATGACCTTGCCCGCCTGTGCGGCGTAGATCGGCGTGCCCGTGCGTGCCCCCAGGTCCACCCCGTTGTGCGGACGCCAGTACTTGAGGATGGGGTGGAACCGCAGACCGAAAGCTGACCCGTAGTTCGCGTCCACGGGGCGCATGAAGCCGTGGGAGGACAGCCTTGGCCCGGCGGGGGACGATTCCCGGCTCTTCGATGGAGCGGCCGAGAGCTGCTGGGCCTGCTGCGCCTCACGTGCCGCCTGATCGGCCGCCCGCTGCTTGGCCGCGGCGTCGGCGGCGCGCCGGCGTTCGGCGGCCTCCGCCTCCTGCTGCAGGCGCCGGGCTTCGGCGGCCTTGCGCGCCGCCTCCTCGGCGGCCCTGCGGCGGGCCTCCTCCTCCGCCTTCCGACGGGCCTCCTCCTCGGCGCGGATCCGTTGGATCTCCGCCTTGATCTGGGCCTGGAGCCGCTGTTCGTCGGCCTGGAGGGACTGGTAGCTCGCCTCCTCTGCGGCCAGCTGCGATTGCGCGGCGGCCCGGGCGGCCTCGTTCGCCGCCACGAGGCGGGCGACGGTGGCGCGCTGCACCTGGGCCCTGCGCTCGAGCTCGGCGATCCTAGCGACGGAGCGCTCGGACTCCGCCTTCTCGGCGGCGACGCGGGCCTCGACCTCGGCCTGCGCCCGCCGAGCGGCCTCGAGCTCGTCGCGGACCGCATCCAAGCGCGCCTTCTCGGCGGCCTGGGTGTCGAAGACGGTGATGTTCCACTGCAGCCGCTGGCTCATCTCGGCCGGGGTCTCGGAACCGAGGAGGACGCTCAGCCCCTGCAGGTCGGTCTGCTGCTGGAAGGACTCGCGGGCGGCCTGCCCGATGAGGGCGACCTGGTCGGCGACCTCCTGCTCGGCCTTCGCCACGCGCTCCTTGGCGGCCTCCAATTCAGCACGGGCGTCAGCCAATTCCTGCGCGATTCGCGCGTCATTCTCGCGTGCATTCTGCAATTCGACGGAAATGTCGGCCAGAGCGGCCTGCGCTTGTGCGAGTTCATTTTGTGAATCAAGGAGCACCTGGGTGGCTGAATTCAAGTTCTGCTGTGATTCCTCGACGCTACCGCGCGCTTCATTTCGCTTCGCCTGCGTGTCCTGCAGTCCGCTCCTCAGGTCGGACAGCGTGTCGGCGCCGGCGATCGGCGCGACCAGCGCAACCGAGAGGGTCGCAGCCGCGAACGCGGCCGCCACTCGACGCACCACCGGCCCCTGGGGGCGGCGCTTGTCTCCGTGGACGTGAATCACAAGATCTCCCAACGATCGCCTGGGCGAGCGTCGGGAGGAGGGCTACACCCTCAGGAACCGACGCGTCGCGACCAACGTGGGGATCATAGAGAGGGCGATGGCCACCGCCACAAGCCAAACCATCGCAATTCCGACGTGCTCCCAGCCGATCCACGTGAATCCCTGAAGGGCAGGTTTAGCCTTTTCCACGATCGCGAACTGTTGGATCGCCGCCAAGGTGCCGCACGCCAGGGCGGCTCCGCCCAGTGCGACGAGCAGGCTCTCCATGAGGAACGGCAGCATGATGTAGGCGTTGGAGGCGCCGACCAGCCGCATGATGCCGATCTCCCGCCGACGGGTGAAGACGGCCATTCGGATCGTGTTGGCGATCTGCAGGGCCGCGGCCAGCAGCAACAACCCGGAGGCTCCGATGGCCAGCCACCGCCCCCAGTTGAGCCACTCGAACAGGGGATCCAGGAATTGGCGCAGGTCCTGGACATTCTGGACGCCCGGCATCATGCTCGCCTCGGCGACGACCTTCTGATATTCCTCAGGATTCACCAGCTTGATTCTGAACAGATCCTGCATGTCCTCAGCCTTCATCGAGGCCAGGACGGGGGAACCCGCATAGGTCTGCTGGAATTCGGCGAAGACTTCCTCCTGGCCCTGGTAGTACACCTCGGCCACCTCGGGGTTGCTCCCGAGCGCGGCGCGGATGCCGTCGCGTTGGGCGTCCGTCGTGCCCTGCCCGGGCGTGCAGTTCTGGCCCTGGGTGGCGGGCGTGCACAGGAAGATGTTGAGCTCGATGCGGTCGTACCAGCGGCCCTTGATGAGGTCGACCTGCTGGGTGACGAGCACGCCGAGTCCGAAGAGGGTCAGCGAGACCCACATCGTGACGAGCACGGCGACGTTCATGCTCGCGTTGCGGCGGAGTCCCGAGACGAGTTCGGTCAGTGCATGGCGCATGGTGGTTCCTCCTCCCCGATCACTGGTAGCCGTAGACGCCCTGCGCCTGGTCGCGGATGAGCTCGCCGTTGCTGAGCTCGATCACGCGCCGGCGCATCTGGTCGACCATGGTCGCGTCGTGGGTGGCCATCAGGACGGTCGTGCCGGAACGGTTGATCTCGTCCATCAATTTCATGATGCCGACCGACGTGGTCGGGTCCAGGTTTCCGGTCGGCTCGTCGGCCAGGAGGATCCTGGGCCTGTTCACGACGGCCCGGGCCAACGCTGCCCGCTGTTGCTCGCCCCCGGACAGCTCCTCGGGCAGCCGGTCGGCCTTGTCGGCCAGGCCCACGAGCTCCAGGGTCTCCGGGACGGCACGGCGGATCTCGCGGCCGGGGCGTCCGATGACCTGGAGGGCGAAGGCGACGTTCTCGTGGACGGTCTTGCCCGGCAGCAGTCGGAAGTCCTGGAAGACGGTGCCGATGCCGCGCCGGAGCCTGGGGATGCGCCAGCGGGCCATCCGGCCCACGTCACGTCCATTGACGACGACCTGGCCGGACGTGGCGCGGATCTCGCGCAGCACCAGCCGCAGGAAGGTGGACTTGCCGGAACCGGACGGGCCGACCAGAAAGACGAACTCGCCGTCCTCGATCGTCGCCGACACGGAACTCAACGCGGGCGACTTCTGCCCCGGATATGACTTGCTGACGTCGGAGAAGGTGATCACAGGTGGGTCCCGGCCGGGTTCGACAATGGGAAGTTCCCTGAGAGTTCTCAGGCCGACCTTGGTTCAGCGTAGGCGACCCGGACGCCGTGGCGACGGCACCACGCCGCCTCACGCGTGGGGGTCGGTCTCCTGCTGCATGCGCCACCGGATGCCGGCATCGATGAACCCGTCGATGTCGCCGTCGAAGACGGCATCGGGGTTGCCGACCTCATGGTTGGTGCGCAGGTCCTTGACCATCTGGTACGGGTTCAGGACGTAGGAGCGCATCTGGTCGCCCCACGACGCCTTGATGTCGCCGGCGAGCTCCTTCTTCTTCGCGTCCTCCTCCTGCTTCTTCAGCAGCATGAGGCGCGACTGCAGGACCCGCATGGCCGCGGCCCGGTTCTGGATCTGGCTCTTCTCGTCCTGCATGGACACGACAAGGCCCGTGGGCAGGTGGGTGATGCGGACGGCGGAGTCGGTCGTGTTGACCGACTGGCCGCCGGGGCCCGACGAGCGGAACACGTCGACGCGGATGTCGGACTCGGGCACATCGATGTGGTCGGTCGGCTCGATGAGCGGGATGACCTCGACCGCGGCGAACGACGTCTGGCGACGTCCCTGGTTGTCGAAGGGGCTGATGCGGACGAGGCGGTGCGTACCGCCCTCGACCGACAGCGTGCCGTAGGCGAACGGTGCGCTCACCTCGAAGGTGACCGACTTCAGGCCCGCCTCCTCGGCGTAGCTGGTGTCCAGGACCTTCGTGGAGTAGCCGTGTCGCTCGGCCCACCGCAGGTACATGCGCAGCAACATCTCGGCGAAGTCCGCCGCGTCGACACCGCCGGCGCCCGAGCGGATCGTGACGACGGCGTCCCGCTCGTCGTACTCGCCCGACAGCAGGGTGCGGATCTCGAGTGCGGCAATCTCGTCCTTCAACACCCCCAACTCGCGCTCGGACTCCGCGCGGGAGGCCTCGTCGTCCTCCTCGGCGGCCAGCTCGAACATCAGCGGAAGGTCGTCGAGGCGACCGCGCAGCTTCTCGAGGCGCTCCACCTCGGACTGAAGGCGCGAGAGTCGCGACGTGACCCGCTGCGCGTTCTCCTGGTCGTCCCACAGGTCCGGCGCGGCGACCTCCTGCTGGAGGGTGGCGATCTCGGCGCGCTTGGCGTCCGGGTCGACGACGGCCTCGATGCTGCTCAGGGCGCGGTCGAGGTCGGCGATCTCCGAGTGAATGTCAATGGCTGCCACGAGGAGCCACTCTACCGCCTGCGGCGTCCTCTCCCGATCCGCCGGGCCGCGCCGACGGTGCCCGTGGCGTCCGGTGGGCGCAGAGGGACTCGAACCCCCGACAACTTCCTTGTAAGGGAAGGGCTCTACCAACTGAGCTATGCGCCCGGTGCAGGGGCCATTGTGACAGGCTCGGCGGCTGCCGCGCCTCAGTGGATCACCAGACGGCGTCAGTGGACCGGGTCGAGGTCCCCCGCCGTGCGGCGCGTCGTCCGGGCGATCCAGCCGAGGACCGCCGCCGGCACGACGAGCAACCCGGCCCCCAGCGCGAGCCCGCCGTAGCCGAAGGCCGCGAGGAGCACACCGGCCAGCAACGCCGCGGCCGCTCCCCCGTAGTTCATCAGCGCGTCGGTGGCACCCTGCAGGGGGACGCGCACCTCACCCGAGTCGACTCCGGCCAGCAGGACCGAGGCCGAGATGACGGACGCCGACCAGCCCAGCCCCAGGAGGACCAGCGCCACGAGGACCGCGGGAAGGGACCCGGGCGCCACGAAGGCCAACCCGGCGGCGACCCCGAGGCCGATGAGCCCGCCGAGGGCCACGCGCATCGGGCCGATCCGGTCCGCGAGCGCGCCGAACACCGGGCTCAGGGCGTACATCCCGAGGATGTGCAGGCTGATCACCAGACCGATCACACCCAAGCCGTGCCCGGCTTGGCCGAGGTGCACCGGGGTCATGGACATGATGCCCACCATGACCGCGTGCGCGATGACGATCAGCGCGACGGCGAAGCGGGCGACAGGATGGGCGGCCGCCCAACGCAATGCCTGCAGCGCCGAGATGGTCGAGGCCGGGCGAGCGGCCGCGGACACCCGGGGCGAACGCCGGGCGAACAGGACGAGGATCGACGCGCCGGCCAGCAGGAACCCCGTCAGGGAGAACAGGTAGGGACCCGCCAGTCGCGGCAGGCCCAGCGAGCCGCCCAGTGCGCCGCCTGCGGCGCTGAGGTTGGGGCCGGTGACCGATCCGATGGTGGTGGCCCACATGACGATCGACATCCAGGTGCCGCGACGTTCGGGCCCCGCCAACTCGGACGCCGCGTAGCGGGTCTGCAGGTTGGTGGCCTGTGCCGCACCGAAGGCCAACAGGCCCAGGAACAGGACCGGGAGCGACCCGAGTGCCGCCCCGGCGATGACGACGGCCGCGCCGATCAGGGCGACGGCGTAGCCCAGCGTCAGGGCGTGCCGGCGGCCGCGGCGAGCCGCGAGTGTGGCCAGGGGCACCGCGAGGATGCCGGCCCCGAGCACGCTGAGCGCCTGGCCGATGCCGGCGAAGGCGGTCGAGCTGAGGCTGACCACGAGCAGCGACCCGACGGCGATGCCGGACGCCACACCCACCCCGCCGAGGATGTTGGAGAGAATGAGCGCGACGAAAGAGCGCTTGGAGGTTTCAGGCACCGGTACATCATAGCGGCCATACCCCCGGGGGTATAACTCCGGCGTGCTGTCGCCCGAGTCGCCGCTGAGCCAATGAGCGCCGAGGAGGCCCACCATGCACCACCACCTGCTGCTCGTACACATGACCGAGGGGTCCCGCGACGCGGGACCCCTCCGGTGCGCCCGGTGTCAGCGCTTGCCGGCGCGGGGGCGGACGATCCGCTGGGCCTGCCACTCCTTGGAGACCGAGGCGGGACTGGCGAGGACGAGTCCCGCCGTGGCGGTGCCCTCCGCGATGTCGGCCGGGTCGACGTACCCGTCCCGACCGATCTTCGGAGTCATCAGCCAGATGTGGCCGGTGCCCGAGAGGTCGCGCAGGGCGTCGACGAGGCCATCGCCCACATCACCGTCCTCCTCGCGCCACCACAGCAGCACCGCGTCCACCGCCTCGAGGGGATCCTCGACCAGATCCGCGTCGATCGCGTCCATGATGTCGTCGCGGACGACCTCGTCCACATCGGTGTCCCAACCCAGCTCCTGGACGACCTGACCGGGCTCCAGGCCCATGGCCGCTGCTGTGACACCACCCTGCTTACCGGGCACCGGCATGCTGCCCAACGTAGGACACCCCCTCATCGACGAAATGACTGGCTCTAGCGTGCCAGACGACGGCGAAGCGCGCGAGGTACCACGTGAATCGTGGTCCCCCGCGCGCTTCGTGTGCTGGAGCCTCCGGGAGTACCAGAAGCGATCAGGACTCGCCGCCGGCGTTGCCGGACGTGCCGGCGGTGACGTCGAGCAGGCGGTACTTCTCGGCGGCCTGGCCGGGCCACGCCGGGTCGACCTCGCCGCGGGCGGCGAGCATCTGCAGGGCCTTCACGACCATCGACGGACCGTCGATGTGGAAGAACCGGCGGGCGGCCGCGCGCGTGTCGGAGAAGCCGAAGCCGTCCGCACCGAGCGAGGCGAAGTCACCGGGCACCCACTGGGCGATCTGGTCCTGGACCGCCTTCATGTAGTCCGAGGTGGCGACGACGGGCCCGACCGTGTCCTTGAGCTTCTGGACGATCCACGGCTCGGCCTGCTCCTCGTTCGGCCGCAGGAACTTCGCCTCGTCGATGCGCATGGCCTCGCGACGCAACTCGGTCCAGGACGTGACCGACCAGACGTCCGCCACGATGCCCCAGTCGTCGTGCAGGAGCTGCTGCGCCTCGAGCGCCCACGGCACACCGACGCCCGACGCGAGCAACTGGACCTGGCGGGCGTCGCTGTTGACACCTTCCCAGCTGCCCTTGGCGAGCAGGTACATGCCCTTCTTGATGCCCTCGACGTCCACGCCCTCCGGCTCGGCCGGCTGCACGAGCGGCTCGTTGTAGACCGTCAGGTAGTAGATGATGTCCTCAGGGTTGTCGCCGTACATCCGCTCGAGGCCGTCCTGCATGATGTGGGCGATCTCGTAGCTGTACGCCGGGTCGTAGTGGACCACGGCCGGGTTGGTCGAGGCCAGCAGCGGGCTGTGACCGTCCATGTGCTGGGTGCCCTCACCGGTCAGCGTCGTGCGGCCCGCGGTCGCGCCGATCATGAAGCCGCGGGACAGCTGGTCCGCCGCCGCCCAGATGGCGTCGCCGGTGCGCTGGAAGCCGAACATCGAGTAGAAGATGTAGATCGGCACCATGTGGATGCCGTGCGTGGCGTAGGACGACCCGACCGCGGTGAAGGACGCCATCGACCCGGCCTCGTTGATGCCGGTGTGGATGATCTGGCCGTCCTTGGCCTCGCGGTAGGACAGCATCAGGTCGTGGTCCACCGGCGTGTAGTTCTGGCCGTGTGGGTTGTAGATCTTGATGGTCGGGAACAGCGAGTCCATGCCGAACGTGCGGGCCTCGTCCGGGATGATCGGCACGACGTGCGCGCCGAACTCCTTGTCGCGCAGCAGGTCCTTCAGCAGGCGGACCCAGGCCATGGTCGTGGCGACCTCCTGACGACCCGACCCCTTCTTCACCGAGTCGTACGCCTTGGCGTCCGGCAGCTTGAGGGGCTTGGGGTTGTTGCGGCGATGCGGCACGGGACCCCCCAGGGCGCGTCGACGCTCGAGCGCGTACGCGATGCGTTCGTCGGAGGCGCCCGGGCGGACGTACGGCGGCTGGTACGGGTCGGCCTCGAGCTGGGCGTCCGTGATCGGCATGTCGAGCCGGTCGCGGAACTGCTTGAGGTCGTCGAGGGCCAGCTTCTTCATCTGGTGGGTCGCGTTGCGCCCGGCGAAGTGCTGGCCGAGGAAGTAGCCCTTGATGGTGTGGGCGAGGATGACCGTCGGGGCGCCGGTGAACTTCGTCGCGGCGTCGTAGGCGGCATAGACCTTCTGGTAGTCGTGGCCACCGCGGGTCAGGTTCCAGATGCGCTCCGGCTCCCAGCCCTCGACCATCTTGGCCGTGCGCGGGTCGCGCGCGAAGAAGTGGTCGCGAACGTAGGCACCGTCGTTGGCCTTGAACGTCTGGTAGTCACCGTCGGAGGTGGCGTTCATGACGTTGACCAGGGCGCCGTCCTTGTCTGCGGCCAACAGCGGATCCCAGCCGCGACCCCAGACCACCTTGATGACGTTCCAGCCGGCGCCGCGGAAGAAGCTCTCGAGCTCCTGCATGATCTTGCCGTTGCCGCGGACCGGGCCGTCGAGGCGCTGCAGGTTGCAGTTGACGACGAAGGTCAGGTTGTCGAGCTCCTCGTACGCGGCCAACTGAAGGGCACCGCGGCTCTCGACCTCGTCCATCTCGCCGTCGCCGAGGAACGCCCACACACGCTGCTGGGACGTGTCCTTGATGCCACGGTTGTGCAGGTACTTGTTGAACTGCGCCTGCCAGACGGCGTTGATCGGGCCCAGGCCCATCGACACGGTCGGGAACTCCCAGAAGTCGGGCATCTGGCGGGGGTGCGGGTACGACGGCAGGGCGCGGACGCGGCCGTCGACGACGTGGCTCTTCTCCTGGCGGAAACCGTCCAGGTCGGCCTCGTCCAGACGCCCCTCGAGGAACGCACGCGCGTACGGGCCGGGGCTCGCGTGGCCCTGGAAGAAGACCTGGTCCCCGCCGCCCGGGTGGTCCTTGCCACGGAAGAAGTGGTTGAAGCCCACCTCGTAGAGCGTCGCCGAGGAGGCGAAGGTCGAGATGTGGCCGCCGACGCCGACGCCGGGGCGCTGGGCGCGGTGCACCATCACGGCGGCGTTCCAGCGCAGCAGGCGACGGAACTTGCGCTCCAGGTCGTTGTCGCCGGGGTACCACGGCTCGGCCTCGGCCGGGATCGTGTTGACGTAGTCGGTCGCCGTCAGCGACGGGACGCCGAGGTGTCGCTCGCGCGAGCGCTCCAGCAGCTTGAGCATGATGTAGCGAGCGCGGTTGCGACCCTGCTCATCGATGAGTCCGTCGAGGGATTCCAGCCACTCGGCGGTCTCCTCGGAGTCGATGTCCGGCAGGTTCGTGGGCAGGCCGTTCAGGATGGGGCCCGCGTTGTCGCGAGTTGTCACGAAAGGTGTCCTTTCTCAGACCGTCAAGGCAGGCGGGCAAACGCTGCTCCGCCGGGACTCGTTGCCCGATCCTAGCTGTCCGCGCCGGACCGCCCCACTCCTCGCCTCACCGGGCCGTCCACTCCAGGACGCGATCGACCGGCCAGCAGGTCACGATCCGATCGGGCCCCAACCCGGCGGAGGCGGCGCGGGCGGCCCCGTACTCGCTGAAACCGAGCTGTCCGGGGGCGTGGGCGTCCGTGTTGACGGTGACGAGGCAACCCATGTCAACCGCCAGCGCGAGGAGGTCATCCGGGGGATCCTGACGCTCCGGCCGCGAGTTGATCTCGACGGCCACGTCGAACTGGCGGCAGGCCTCGAAGACGACCTCGGCGTCGAACGTGCTCTGCTTCCGGACCCCCCGGTCCCCCTGCACCAGGCGTCCGGTGCAGTGCCCCAGCACGTTGGTGCGCGGGTTCGCGATGGCGGCGACCATTCGCGCGGTCATGGCGTCGGCGTCCATGGCGAGCTTGGAGTGGACACTGGCCACCACGACGTCGAGCGGGTCGAGCGCCTCCGGCTCGCCATCGAGGGAGCCGTCCTCCAAGATGTCCACCTCGGCGCCGGCGAGCACGCGGAACGTCTCGGCTCCCTGGGCCTGACGGAGCGCCTCGTTGAGCGCCACGATGTGCGCGCGCTGCTGCCGCCGGCGTTCTGTCGACAGGCCGTTGGCCACGCGCAGCCGCGGGCTGTGGTCGGTGATCGCCAGCCACTCCCGCCCCAGGCGCACGGCCTCCACGGCCATCTCCTCCAGCGGGCTCGAACCGTCCGACCACTCGGTGTGGGTGTGCAGGTCCCCCCTGATGTGGGCCAGCAGCGGGTTGGGCCCGTCGACGAGCGGCCCGTCGGACGCCTGGAGCTCTGCGAGGTAGTCGGGCGTCCGCCCCGCCTGCGACTGGGCGATGACCTTCGCGGACGTGGCCCCGATGCCCGGCAGGCTCAGCCAGGCGCGGGTGGCCTCCACACGCTCGCGCTCGTCCCGCGACAATGCCGCCAGCGCGTCCGCCGCCCTCCGGAACGCCTGGGCACGCCGGGCCTGCCCGCCATGGCGGTCCAGCAGCCGGGCGATCTCGCGCAGGTCGAGGATCGGATCGCGCATGAACCGCACCCTACGCCGACCCCACGACGGTAGGGTCGGGGGACGAGCAGGAGGTGCTGATGCGCCAGGAAGCACCCGACTGGATGCCGGGTCCCCGGAGCCGGGCGGCGATGGCCAAACGGCTCGCGGGTACGTCCGCGAGGATGACCACGGCGGCGCTGGCCGAGATCACCCGCCGGTACCCGTGGTTCTCCGACCTGGACGCCGACAACCGATCATCCGTCACGCTGGTCGTCCGTGCCGGCGTGGACGGATTCGTCAACTGGTTCGCGGGCACCAGCACATCGGCCGAACAGCGCAACATCTTCGCCGCCGCGCCGCGTTCGCTCACGACCCGCCTCGCGCTCCAACAGACCGTGGACCTCATCCGCACCACCGTCGAGACGGTCGAGGCGCAGATCAACACCGAACTGCCCCGCTCCGACCGCCAGGCTCTCACGATGGCCGTCCTGGCGTACAGCCGCGAGATCGCCTTCGACGCCGCCGAGGTGTACGCCCGCGCCGCCGAGACCCGGGGTGCCTGGGACGCCCGCCTCGAGGCCCTCGTCATGGACGCCGTCGTCCGCGGCGACGCCGACGAGTCGGTGGTCTCCCGTGCTTCCACCCTGGGGTGGCACTCCCCCGCCGGCCTCTGCGTCGTCATCGGCGACCTCCCCCGGGTGGACGCCTCCCTGCGCGAGCTGCGCCTGACCGCGGCCAAGGGCGGTCTGGACGTGCTGGCCTCCGCCCAGGGACCCCGCCTCGTGGTGCTCCTGGGCGGTGACTTCGAGACCGAGGACGAGGCCCTGGGGCACGTGGCGCGGTTGGTGGACTCCTTCGGCGAGGGACCGGTGGTCGTCGGACCGGTCGTGACCGACTTGGTGGAGGCCGTGGTCAGCGCACGCGCCGCGACGTCCGGGCGCCGTGCGGCCCCCGCCTGGGTGGACGCACCGCGTCCGGTGTCGGCACGGGCCCTGCTGCCCGAGCGCGCCCTGGCCGGCGACGGCCACGCCCGACGTGAACTCGCGCACGACATCTTCGCGCCGCTCGCGGCGCACTCCGGCGACCTCATCGTGACGCTCGAGGCCTACTGGGCCTCGGGGACCTCGATCGAGGCGACGGCGCGGCGTTTGTTCATCCACCCCAACACGGTCCGCTACCGCCTCGCGCGCATCGAGGACCTGACGGGCTACGCCCCGAACGATCCGCGGGGCGCGTACGTGCTGCGCCTCGCCGGGACGTTGGGGCGGCTGCTCGACTGAGGCGCCCTCCCCCCTGCGGCGGGCTTTGTGGGAAACCCACAAAAGCCCTCCCGAAACACTGTGTGGCAATCGGACGCCCCAACTCGGCCGCGCCGACAAGATGGAACACGTGCTAGCCATCGTCGCGCCCGGACAGGGCGCCCAGACCCCCGGGTTCCTCGCCGCCTGGCTCGAGGACGCCCACGTCGCCGCCCGCGTGCGGGAACTGTCGGACGTCGTCGGGCTCGACCTCGTCCACTACGGCACCGAAGCGGACGCGGAGACCATCAAGGACACGGCCGTGGCCCAGCCGCTGCTGGTGGCCGCCGGGCTCCTCGCCGGGGAGGCCCTCACCGGCGGCCTCCCGTTCACCGGGGTCGACGTCCTGGCCGGACACAGCGTGGGAGAGGTCACCGCGGCCGCTGCCGCCGGCGTCCTGACCGCAAGCGACGCGATGGTCTTCGTCCGGGAGCGCGCCAACGGCATGGCCGAGGCGTCCGCCCTGCGCCCCACCACCATGGCAGCGGTCGTCCGCGGCGAGCGCGACGAGGTCCTGGCCGCCATCGAGGCCGTCGGGGCGACCGCGGCGAACAACAACGGACCGGGGCAGATCGTCGCTGCAGGGACGGTCGAGCAGATCGACACCCTCAAGGAGAACCCGCCCGCCAAGGCCCGCGTCATCGGCCTGGCCGTCGCCGGCGCGTTCCACACCGAGCACATGGAGCCGGGTCGGGTTCGTGTCGAGGCCGTGTCCTCCGGCATGACCCCGCGCGACCCGCACACCAGGCTGCTCTCCAACCGCGACGGTGCCACTGTGGCGAGCGGCGAGGAGTACTTGGAGCGACTCGTCTCGCAGGTGACCTCACCGGTCCGATGGGACCTGTGCATGGAATCCCTGGCGGACCTGGGCGTGACGGGCATCCTGGAGCTGCCCCCGGCCGGCACGCTGACCGGCATCGCCAAGCGCAACTTGCCCGGTGTCGAGCTCTTCAACCTGAACACACCCGACCAGCTGGAGGAGGCACGCGCGTTCTGCGCCCGCCACGCCGGCATTCGTCCGACCGAGGAGAACTGACATGCCGATCAAGGCCAGCACCGGCGCCGCGTACTCGCGCATCGAGGGGATCGGCGCAGCCATCCCGTCCCGCGTCGTCGACAACGAGGAGATGACGACGTTCATCGAGACCTCGGACGAGTGGATCCAGCAGCGCACCGGCATCGTCGAACGGCGCTGGGCGGGCGAGGACGAGACGGTCGAATCGCTCAGCATCACGGCCGCCCAGAACGCGATGGCCAACGCCGGCGTCGAGGCGACCGACATCGACGCCGTCATCATCTCGACCGTCACGCACCTCCTCCAGACCCCGTCGCTGGCCGCCATCGTGGCCGCCAAGCTCGGCACCGACGGCGCCGCCGCGTTCGACATCTCCGCCGCCTGCGCGGGCTTCTCGTACGGGCTCGCCCAGGCCGACTCGCTCGTCCGCACCGGCGCCGCCCGTCGAGTGCTCGTGATCGGCGCCGAGACGCTGTCGCGCATCACCGACGTGCACGACCGCGCGACGGCGTTCCTGTTCGCCGACGGGGCGGGGGCGGCGGTCGTCGGCCCCTCCGACGTGCCGACCATGGGTCCCGTGATCTGGGGTTCGGACGGCAACCAGGCCGACGTCATCAACATGACCCATCCCTGGCCCGAGGCCGTCGAGGCCGGCGAGCAGAGCCACATCACGATGCAGGGCCAAGCGGTCTTCCGTTGGGCGACCGGCTTCATCGCCGATGCCGCCCGCCGCACGCTCGAGGCGTCCGGCCTCACCCCCGACGAGCTCGACCTCTTCGTGCCGCACCAGGCCAACAACCGGATCACCGACTCGATGCTGCGCCACCTCAAGCTGCCCGAGACCGTGACCGTCGGCCGCACGATCAGCCACTTCGGCAACAACTCGGCGGCATCGATCCCGATCGCGCTGTCCACGATGATCGCCAACGGCGAGGCCAAGTCGGGCGACACCTGCCTGATCATCGGCTTCGGGGCCGGGCTGGTGTACGCCGGCCAGGTCATCACCATCCCCTGACCACCTGATTTTCCCGGTCGCCCCGACCGGGTGGGAAACCCAACCACAAGGAGAAGAAACATGGCCACCACCGAAGAGATCCGCGCCCAGCTGGCCGAGCTCGTCAACGAGGTCGCCGGCGTGCCCGTCGAGGACGTCCAGCTCGACAAGTCCTTCGTCGACGACCTCGACGTCGACAGCCTCGCGATGGTCGAGATCATCGTCGGCTGCGAGGAGAAGTTCGGCGTGACGATCCCCGATGAGGAGAGCAAGAACCTCAAGACCGTCGGCGACGCCGTGGCCTACATCGAGCAGCACGCCTGATCCCCTCGGACGCTCGGGCCGCCGCCTCCGGCGCCCGGGCGTCCATCCCATCACCACCACCGATAGGACACAGCTGTGAAGGAAATCGTCATCACCGGCATGGGTACCACCAGCCCTCTGGGGGGCGACCTCGCCAGCACCTGGCAGGCCATGCTCGCCGGTCGGTCCGGTGTGGTGGAGGTCACCGAGGAGTGGGCCGCCGACCTGCCCGTGCGCATCGCCGGGTACGTCAAGCAGGACCCCTCCGAGAAGATCGACCGCGTCAAGGCTCGCCGCCTCGACCGCAACGCCCAACTCGCCCTCATCGCCGCCGAGGAGGCCTGGCTCGACGCCGGTCTCGGCCTCGGAGCGGACAACACCATTGACCCGGAGCGGCTCTCGGTGGCCATCGGCACCGGCATTGGCGGCCTGCACACGCTGCTGGGCCAGTGGGACATCTACAAGGACCGCGGTCCCCGCCGTGTCACGCCCTTCACGATCCCCATGCTCATGGCGAACGCCTCCGCCGCGAACGTCGGCCTCCTCGTGAACGCCGCCGCGTCGGTCCACGCCCCCGTCTCGGCGTGCGCCTCCTCCAACGAGGCCATCTCGCTGGCCGTCGACCAGATCCGCCTGGGCCGCGCCGACGTCGTGGTGGCCGGCGGCACCGAGGCCACGATCCACCCGCTCCCCATCGGCGCCTTCGCGCAGATGCAGGCCCTCAGCAAGCGCAACGACGACCCGACCGGCGCCTCCCGCCCGTGGGACAAGGGCCGCGACGGCTTCGTCCTGTCGGAGGGGTCAGCCGTCCTCGTGCTGGAGTCCCTCGAGCACGCCCTGGCCCGCGGCGCCAGGATCTACGGCACCATCGCCGGCGCCGGCATCTCCGACGACAACCACGACATCGTCCAGCCCGAGCCCACCGGCTCCGGCCAGGCCTCGGCCATGGTGAAGGCGCTGCGCAACGCCGAGCTGCAGCCGTCGGACATCATCCACATCAACGCCCATGGGACGTCGACCCCGCAGGGGGACATGACGGAGGCGGCCTCGATCCGCAAGGCACTGGGGTCGGCTGCCGACAACGTGGTCGTCACGTCCACCAAGTCGATGACCGGTCACCTGCTGGGCGCCGCGGGCGCGCTGGAGACCATCGCGACCGTGCTGGCGCTCAAGGAGCGCCGCGTGCCGCCGACGATCAACCTGCACGACCCCGCGGACGGCCTCGACATCGACGTGGCCGCCAACGAGGTTCGCGAGCTGCCGGAGGGCCCGCTGGCAGCGCTGAACAACTCGTTCGGCTTCGGTGGTCACAACGTGGCGGTCGCGGTCACGAACGCCAACATCACGGACTGACGCGAGACCTCAGAGGCGCGGGTCGGGCTGGGCCCCGGCGTGGCGGACATTGTCCGCCGCGGCGGCCAGCGCGGCCCGCGCTGCCGTTCGCCTGTCGGCGCCCTGCACCAGGGCGGACGCCAGCGTCCCGATGAGCGCGTCCGTCGCCCCGACGGTATCCACGACCTCGTCCTCGGGCACCAGGTCGGCGGCGATGTGCTCGCCGTCCCAGTCGAGACCCTCCTTGCCGCGCAGCACCACGAGCGAGGCGGGACGAGCGCCGGACGCCTCGAGCCGGGGCAGGTCCGCCGCGGGGATCACCAGCGGGTCCGCGGCCTCGATCACGTCGGCCGGCAGGTCGGCCCACGGTGCCAGGTTCACCATCACCCGCGCCCCGTACTTCTTCGCATACCGGACCGCATCGGCCACCCGGTCGACGGGTGTCTCCAACTGGGTCAGCAGCAGGTCACCAGGGCCGAGTCCCTTGATGGGACGCAGCGGGTTCGGGCCCACCTTGGCGTTGGCACCGGGCAGCAGCACGATGGAGTTGGTACGGCCGTCGGACTGGATGATCGCGTGGCCGGTCGCCACCTGCGGGATGCGCTCGACCTGCAGCTTGATGCCCTGGGCGAACAACCGGTTGAGCGAGGCACGACCCGCGTCGTCGTCGCCGACGGCCCCCACCATGACGACCTCGCTGCCCGCGCGCCTCGCGGCAGCGGCCTGGTTCGCCCCCTTGCCGCCGGCGTACCGGGACAGGGTGTGGCCGACCACCTTCTCACCGGGTTGCGGGTAGGAGTCGACGGTGGTCTCGAGGTCGACGTTGATGGAACCGAGGACGATGACGCGGCCCATGGCCAAGTGCCTCCTTTGGCGAGTGTGACTTCATCTCACCACCAATCCACGGCGACTGCTGGAACTACCACGACAACAAGTCGTAGATCAGCCCACCTCGGTGAGCCAGCGCACCGGCTCCCCCTCGGCGGCCTGGCGGAAGACGTCCAGCTCCGCGTCCCATGCGCTGCCCAGGAGGTTGTCCAGCGCCGACCGCAGCGCCCGGTCATCCCCCCGCGACGTGACCAGGGCGTGCCGGATCCGGTCCTCGGGCACGAGGACGTCGCCGTGGAGACCCATGGTGGCGTGGAAGATGCCCAGCGAGGGCGTGAACGAGTACCGCTCCCCCTCCGACTCCGCCGTGGCGTGCTCGGTCACCTCGAAACGGATGCGCGGCCAGCGCTTGAGCGCACTGGCGAGGCGGGTGGCGGTGCCGACCGGCCCTCGCCAGACGTACTCCATGCGATAGGCCGCCCGCTCAGCCGGTTGGGGCTGCCAGTCGAAGGAAACAGGTACGCCGAGGACGCCGCCGACCGCCCACTCCACGTGCGGGCACATCGGCGACGGTGCGGACAGGACCTGAAGGACCCCGTTCGTCGTTGTCATGGCGCTCCCTCTCCTGGTCTGAAGTGCTGCCTTCCCCTGCATCACCTCGAACCAGCGCGGAATCACGCCGTTGTGTTTCATTGTGCACCCTCGGTCAAGTCGGGGTGGGGTCCAGCCGGGACCCGACCTCCGTCAGACCCGCGACGCCTCGGCCAACAGTTCGGTGGCGTGGGCGCGTGCGGCGTCCGTGCCCTCCAAGCCCGCCATCATGCGGGCGAGTTCGTCGACGCGCTCCTCCGCAGCCACCTCGCGGACGCCGGACGTCGTCACCTGACCGTCATCGGCCTTGTGGACGACGTAGTGCCGATCGGCGAACGCCGCCACCTGGGCGAGGTGGGTCACGACGATGACCTGGGCGTGCTCGGCCAGGCGAGCCAGGCGTCGCCCGATCTCGAGGGCCACCGAACCGCCGACGCCGGCGTCCACCTCGTCGAAAACGAAGGTGTGCCCCTCAGCCCCCGCCGCCAGGACGACCTCGAGGGCCAGGCGGACGCGGGACAGCTCTCCCCCCGAGGCCACCTTCGCCAGCGGCGCCGGCTCGGAGCCCGGGTTGGCGGAGAACAGCAGGGCGACGGCATCCGCACCGTGGGGGCCGAGTTCGCCGAGCGGGGTGACGTCGAAGGTGAGCCGGGCACGTGGCATGGCCAGTGCGGCCAACTCGGCCTCGACCAGGCCCGCCAGCTCGGACGCCGCCGCGGAGCGGGCCGCGCTGATGCGGGTCGCCAGCGCCTCGAGCTCGCCCCTGCCTGAGGTGATCAGGCCCTGGAGCTCGCCGATCCGCTCGTCCGAGCCGGTGAGGCGGTCGACCTCGACGGCGGCCCGCTGGGACCAGGCGAGCACCTCGTCGATGGTCGTTCCGTACTTGCGGGTGAGCCCCTGGAGGTCGGAGAGCCGTGCGCCGATCCACTCCAGGCGCGCCGGGTCGGCGTCCAGGCCAGCGAGGTAGGAGGCCAGGTCACCCGCGGCGTCCGCGAGCAGGAAGGACACCTCGTCGACGCGACGGGACAGGTCCGCCGCCGCCGGGTCCTCGCCGGCGATGCCGGCCAGGGCCTTGCGGGCCATGCCGACCAGGCTGAGCGCGCTCGGGTCGTCGGTGTTGGCGTCGTCGTCGCCGGCGAGGGCGACGATGGCGGTGCGGGCGGCCAGCCGGAGGTCGTCGACCGACTGCAGGCGGCGTTGTTCCGCGACCAGGGCCTCGTCCTCACCCGGTTGCGGGTCCACCTTCTCGACCTCACCGAGTCCGAACTCCAACAACGCCAGCTCACGAGCTCTGGCCTGCGCCTGGGAGGTCAGCTCGGCCAGCTCGGTCGACCACGCTCGTTGCTGCGCCCAGCGCGTCCGGTAGTCGGCGAGGTCGGCCGCCAGGGCAGCCCCGCCGAACGCGTCCAGCACCTCGCGCTGGCGCTCGGTCGACCCGAGCCGGATCTGCTCGCTCTGCCCGTGGATGGTGATGCGCTCCCCCACGGCGTCCGCCAACCCGGGGGCGGTCACCTGCGCACCGCCCACCAGGGCGCGGGACCGCGACCGCATCAGCACGCGGGACAGGAGGACCTCGCCGTCCTCGACCTGCCCACCCGCGTCGTCGACGGCGGCGGCCAACTCGGGATCGATGAGGAGGCGGCCCTCCACCAGGGCGCGATCGGCACCGTGGCGGATCAGGCGGCTCTCGGCCTTGCCACCGGTCAACAAACCCAGCCCGGAGACGACCATCGTCTTGCCAGCACCGGTCTCGCCCGTGACCGCGGTGAACCCGGGGCCCAGCTCGAGCGTTGCGTCGTCGATCACGCCGAGCCGGGCGATGCGGAGTTCAGTGAGCATCCTTGACCTCACGACCGGCCTTGCGGGACTCCGCGTCACGCTCGGCTTGGCCGCGCCACCCGTGGATCGGCAGGTCGAACTTCTTCACGAGCCGGTGCACGAAGGGTTGTTCCGACGTGCGCGCGAGGCGCAGCTTGTAGGGGCCGCGACGGACGGTCACCTCGTTGAAGGGCGCCACGTCGGTGCTGCGGCGTCCGTCGCACCACAGGACTCCGCCGCTGATCGGGTTCTCCAGCATGCGGACCACGACCGTGGACGTCGGGCTCAGCACCAGCGGCCTCGCGAAGAGCGCATGCGCCAACAACGGGACGACGAGAAGCGCGTCGAGGTCGGGCCACAGCACGGGACCCTGGGCCGAGAACGCGTAGGCGGTCGACCCGGTGGGGGTGGAGACGAGGACGCCGTCGGTCCCCCAGCGCGACAGGGGATGTCCGTCGATGTCCACCAGCACCTCGATCATGCGCTCGCGGGACGCCTTCTCCAGCGAGACCTCGTTGATCGCGAAGCTCGACCAAATGACGTCGCCGCCGGGCTGGTCGCGCAGCTCGACCTCGAGGCAGAGCCGTTCCTCGACCCGATAGTCCTTGTTGACGACCCGGTCCAGCAGCGTGTGCGCCTCGCTGGGCTCCAACTCGGCCAGGAACCCGACGTGGCCCAAGTTGACCCCGAGCACGGGGTAACCGAGCGGCACGGCCCACTCCGCCGCGCGCAGGATCGTGCCGTCGCCGCCGAAGACCACGACCAGTTCGACGTCGACATCGGGCTTCTCGTCGAACACGCGGACCATGTCCAGTTGCCGGTGGTCCATCATCGCCTCGTACGCGCTGGCGCGCACCCAGCACACGATGCCGTGGTCGGTCAGCCTGGTGATGAAGTCGCAGGCCGCCACCACCGCCTCTGGCCGCTGGTGGTGGATCCCCAGCGCGATGTGTCGTTGCGTCACGCCCGTCAGCCTAGCCGTCGCGGCCGACAGCCCTCGGGACCGCGACCAGCTTCAGGAAGACCTCCTGGTTGCCCGCTTCGCCCGGCAGCGGACTCACCCCGCGCCAGACCTCCCGCCACCCCGCGGCCTCGGCCGCGGCGGCGACGAGGTCGGCGGCCTCCGGGATGCGCGCACGGTCGGCGACGACCCCGCGGGAGTCCAGCGCAGCGCGTCCGAGTTCGAACTGGGGCTTGACCATGAGGAGCGCCACGGCCCCCTCACGGGCGACCGAGCGGAGCGGGGCGACCAGCAGGGTGAGGGAGATGAACGAGACGTCCGCCACCACCAGGTCGACGGGCTCCGCGACGTGGGCGGCGGTGAGGTCCCGGAGGTTGAGGCCCTCGTGGGAGGTGACCCGGGGGTCGGACGCCACGGGCTCGGCCAGTTGGCCGTGCCCCACGTCCACGGCCGTGACGTGGGCGGCCCCCCGGGCGAGCAGCACCTGGGTGAAGCCTCCGGTGGACGCTCCCGCGTCGAGGGCGCGGACGCCCGCCACGGCGGTCGCCGAGGAGTCAAGGGCGCCGAGGAGCTTGTGGGCGGCCCGGGAGACCCAGGGGTCGACCTCGGCCGTGATGGTGTCGGTCTCGGCCAGGGGGGCGGACGCCTTGCGCGCGACCCGGCCGTTGACCGTGACGCGTCCGGCCGCGATGAGGTCGGACGCCTGCCCCCGGGAGCGCGCCAACCCGCGTGCGACCAGGGCGGCGTCGAGTCGGTCGGGGCTCATGAACCGCGCGGCAGCGGGGGCTGCGGGGCGCGGTTCAGCGCCTGCTGCACGACCTCGAGGACAGCTGCGATCTCGTCGTGGTGGGTGTGGACGTCCTCGCCGAGGTGGAACTCCGCGAGAGCCGCGTCGATGGCGGCGTGGCCGGTGACCGGCAGTGCCGCGACAGGCTCGTCCTGCCCTGTCGGGCGGGCGCCTTCGGACTGGGTGTCGCTCACCCGAACACCCTAGTGGGTGTCGTCGTCGCCGAGCCCGCGAGCCATGAGCGCGTCGCCGGTCGTCCGGGCGTAGGCGACGGCCTGCACCACGACGGGGGTGACCGACGCGATCGGGTTGCGGTCGAGGCCGCGGGCGCGCGCGGCGTCGCGGACCTCACCGAACGACGCGACGACGTACGGGATGGAGCGCACCAGCACGGCGACAGCGAGCCCGAACCGTTCCGCGTTGGCGCCCAACGGCTCCAACGGCTTGACGACCGCGACGAGGGCATCGATCAGGGCCGGCATCGGCGTCGTGATGAGGATGATGCGGCTCGCGTACAGGGCCGCGAGCGTGGTCCCCACCACCTTGATCGCCATGACGGGCTCGCCGAAGGCCACGTGGAAGCAGGCCACGCACGCGAACAGGATCACCAGCGCCGGCGGCATCCCCCACGCGAGGCGCAGGGGTGCCCGCGTGGACGCGACCAGCACCAGCGTCAGGGCGAGTACTCCGACCACCACCCCGGGGGTCCCGAACACGGCGGGGATGGTCAGGGCGAGGAACACGACGTACTTCCAGCCGACGCCCATCCTGTGCCACGCGGTGGTGCCGGGAACATGGATCCCGAGCAGGGCGCGGGCGGCGTTCACGCCATCATCTTCTCGTAGTGGCCGATGGTCTCGGCCGGGGACCCGTCCGCGACGATGCGCCCGTCGTCCACGACGAGGACGCGCTCGGCGTCCCGGGCGAGGTCGAGGTCGTGGGTCGCGACGATCACCTGCTGGTCGAGCTCGGCGAAGGCCCGGCGGAGCGCGAGGCGGTTGCGCAGGTCCAGCAGTGTGGTGGGTTCGTCCGCGACGAGGATGGCCGGCTCGACGGCCAGCACCGCCGCCAAGGCGACCATCTGCCGCTCGCCTCCGGAGAGGTCGTAGATGCTCTGCTCGGCGACGTGGCCCAGGCCTCGGGCGTCCAGGAGGGCGCGGGCGGCGTCCCGTCGCTTCGTGCGGTCCGCGACGGTGCGCCGGAGGCTCAGTTCGACGTCCTCCAGCGGAGTGGGCATGACGAGCTGGCTGAGCGGATCGGTGAAGACGAAGCCCACGCGGCGCCGGACCGCCCTGCCGTCGTGCGCCGGGTCGAGTCCCTCGACGGTGACGCGGCCCGCGGACGCCTGGACGAGGCCGTTGAACAGGCGCAACAGCGTCGACTTTCCCGAACCGTTCGCTCCCACGAAGGCGACGCGCCGCTCCGGCAGGGCCAGGGTGAGGTCGTCCAACAACGTCCGGGTGCCCCAGCCCCGTCCCGGACCCAAGGGCACCGGGACGCGGACCGAAACCGAATCCAGGACGATCATCGGACCCGGACGGACTCCTGGGCCTGGTCGCGCTCGACGGACGGGTGGACGAGCAGGCTGGGGAACGCCCGGTGCACCGCCAGGGCGACGAAGGCCGCCACCATGTTCTTGAGGACGTCGCCCGGCCAGTACACGAGGTCGGCCAGGAACGCCTTCTCGACCGGGATCCCGGCGTTGAGCGCGATGCCCGCGATGCCCATGGGGTGGACGAAGACGAAGGACCCGGCCAGGCCCGCCAGCAACAACAGGAACCAGCGCAGCCCGTTGCGACCCTCCGTGCGCTTGAGCACGACGCGCGAGAGGTGGCCGATCAGCAGCGCCGCAAGCGGGAACGCGAGCAGGTAGCCGGCTGACGGCTTGGCCAGGACGCCCAGTCCGGACGCCCCGCCGGCGAAGACCGGCAGTCCGGCGAGGCCCACGATGACGTAGAGGGCGGCGGCCGCGAACCCACGCCACGGCCCGAGGATCATGGCCGTGAGGGCCACCGCCAAGGTCTGCAGTGTGATGGGGACGCCGACCGAGCCGATGGGGATCGCGGGCGCGAGCGTCGCCGCTGAGATGACTCCTGCGAAGACGGCGACCAGCGCCAGGTCGGTGGTCGTGGACTGACCGCGCTGATTCATGTGTTCATCTCCTCTTGAACGGTGTTCAACAGGAAGCTTAGCGCAGGAGGTCGAGTTGAGCGAAGACCTCGTCCGCGGTGGACACGCGGCCGGTCCAGAACAGTTGGGCGAGTGCCCACGCAGCGTCCAGTTGGGACTCGCGCGTGCTGATCTCGCCCTCGACGGCTGCCACGCCATCACGCGCAGTCACCCGGACGCCACGGCAGGTCGCGCCGTGGGCGTCCACCACGGCGACGCGGCGGGGTTCGAACAGGGACTCGACACTCCAGCCGATGGCCGTGGGTCGTCCGTCCTCGCCGGCCGCACAAAGGTCCCGGACGCCGTGCGCCCCAGTGAACACCATCAGGGAGTCCATGCCCACGCCGACGGCACCCATGATGTCGGTGTCGATGCGGTCGCCCACGAAGACCGGACGCCGTGCGCCCGAGCGGGCCAGCGCCTCGTCCATGAGTGGACGGTGGGGCTTGCCGATGACCTCCGGCATGCGGTCGACGGTGTTGCCGACGGCCCGGACCGCCGCGCCGGCCCCCGGCACCAGGCCGTGCTCGGTCGGACGGGTTGAGTCGGTGTTGGTGGCGAACCAACGCGCTCCGCGCTGGACGGCGATCGCCGCCTGGTCGAGGCGCGGCCACGTCATCGCCGGGTCGTATCCCTGGATGACCGCGACCGGCTCGTCGGCGAACTCCGTGACCGGAACCATGCCGGCCAGCCTCACCTGCTCGACGAGGTTGGGAGTGCCTGCCACCAACACCTTGGAACCGGCGGGCAACTCCCGGCGGAGCAAACCCGACGCAGCCTGCGCACTGGAGACGACCTCGTCCTCCTGGACGTTGAAGCCCAGGTCGCTGAGGTGGGCGGCCACCTTGGCCGTGCTCCGCGCGGCGTTGTTCGTGACGTAGACCGTCCTCACCCCCGCCTCGTGCAGGCGGCGGACGCCCTCAACCGCGCCCTCCACTGCGAGGGGGCCCAGGTACAGGACCCCGTCGAGGTCGAAGAAGACCGCGTCGTAGTGGTCGATGAACGCGCTCACGGGCGCTCGTCCTCGTGGTCGTCGTCGTCCTCGTGGTCGTCGTCGTCCTCGTCTTCGGGCTCGTCCTCGTCTTCGGGCTCGTCCTCGTCTTCGGGCACGTCCTCGTCTTCGGGCTCGTCCTCGTCGAACGTGTCGTCGGCCCCAGCGTCAGCTTCATCCTCATCCGACTGGTCCTCGGCACCCGTCTCGGGAGCAGCTTCGGCCGGCTCCAACTCGCCCACCAGCGCCGCCTCGTCGACCTCGAGCACCAGCCCCTGGAGCGCAGCGACGCGGTCGTCGGCATCTGTCTCGCCGTCCGTGTCGAGGGCAGCCGCCGCGCTGAACCACTTCTCGGCGGTTTCTGTGTCGCCGGTCTGCTCGAGCAGATCCGCATAGCCGTAGCGCAGGCGGGCACGGGCACCGCGCGAACCACGCCCGGCGGACGCCTCGATCTCCTGCTTGAGGAGGCGCAGGGCCTCGGGCTTCTGACCGAGGTCGACGCGGGAGCCGGCCTCGACCAGGCGAAGTTCGACCCGCTGGTTGAAGTCGGGCTGCGCGTCGATGCCTTCACGCACGAGCTTGAGGGCCTTCTCGGGATGGCCAAGCGCGCGCTCGCAATCCGCCATGGCGGCCAGAAATTCCGTTCCCCCATTCATGCGGCGCAGCGCGCGGAACTCGTGCAACGCCACCTGGTACTCCCCCGCGGCGTACGCCGCCTCCCCCGTCGCCTCACGGGTCACGGCCAGACGCGCGGCACGGCGGCGTGCCGCCTCGGCGTGCCGGTACGCCAACGCGGGGTCCGTGTCGATCAGCTGGCCGGCCATCAACAGGTGCGACCCGACGACCTGCGCGAGTTCGGGAGTCAGGCCACGAAGCTCCGCCCGCACCGCGCGGGGCAGTTCACGCAGATCCATGTCCTGGGGCGTGTCAGGCTCGTCATCCTTGCGCGCGAGGCCCGGACGCGGCACGAACGGCTCACGCTCCTCGTCCTCGAGCCGGTCGTTGCGCGGCCGCCGTTCCTCACGCGGACCGCGTGTGTCGCCACGGTCGTCCCGGCGCGGACGATCGTCTCGTTGCCACGGCTTGGCGTCGTCCCGCCGGTTCTCCCAGCGTGGACGCTCGCTCCGCGCCTCGGGACGCCCCCCATCGCGGTCAGGGCGACGCCCACTTGCCGCGGCGGGACGGTCATCCCGGCGGAAACCGGCACGGTCACCCTCACGACGCGGACGATCCTCACCCGAGCGGAACCCACCGCGACGGTCATCGCTGCCACGGAACCCACCACGCTCACCGGACGGACGATCATCCCGCCGGAACCCACCACGCTCACCGGACGGACGATCATCCCGCCGGAACCCACCACGCTCACCGGTCGGACGATCCCCGTCCCGACGGAAAGCCGGCCGATCACCCTCACGACGCGGACGATCCTCACCCGAGCGGAACCCACCCCGGCGATCGTCGTTGTTACGGAACCCGCCACGCTCACCGGACGGACGATCCCCGTCCCGACGGAAAGCCGGCCGATCACCCTCACGACGCGGACGATCCTCACCCGAGCGGAACCCACCCCGACGGTCATCGTTGTTACGGAACCCGCCACGCTCACCGGACGGACGATCCCCGTCCCGACGGAAAGCCGGCCGATCACCCTCACGACGCGGACGATCCTCACCCGAGCGGAACCCACCCCGGCGATCGTCGTTGTTACGGAACCCGCCACGCTCACCGGACGGACGATCCCCGTCCCGACGGAAAGCCGGCCGATCACCCTCACGACGCGGACGATCCTCACCCGAGCGGAACCCACCCCGACGGTCATCGTTGTTACGGAACCCGCCACGCTCACCGGACGGACGATCCCCGTCCCGACGGAAGCCTTGGCCGCTGCCCTGAGGCCGATCACCGAAGGACCTGCCCCGATCCGAGCCGCTCCCTCGCGGCACTCCCTGCGGACGATCCTGGCCACCACGCCCGCGGGGGCCCTTGTCACGGTTCTTATCGATCACCGGACAAGTCTGCCGTTGTCTCACTCACAAGGCAAAGAATCACAGCAACCAGGCCACGGACGGAACCTCTCGAGCGCCTGCAGGTCCGGCTCAAGACAGCACGCCACTGAGCCACCATCAGCCAAGGGGCGTGGGTGGGGATGAGTAAGGGGCCCTGACACATCGTGTCAGGGCCCCTTGGTTCACCCCTTTTCGGGGGGTGTGTTCGGCGGTGTCCTACTCTCCCACACCCTCGCGAGTGCAGTACCATCGGCGCTGCAAGGCTTAGCTTCCGGGTTCGGAATGGGACCGGGCGTTTCCCTTGCGCAATGGCCACCGAAA